>DAOVYP010000193.1 GCA_030635565.1 Spirochaeta sp.
TATATCATAATTCGATTATGTCCCACCTGAGAAGAAGATATTACACTCTGGCATCCCTGCTGGACGCACAGCCCAGGGGATTGGTTCGGGATTCCAGGCATCGTCTCCTCTGGGATCAATTCATGTCCTCGGAAAAACTCCAGAAACTGAGGATCAGCCGACGCTGCTACCGCCTTCTCAATCTGGCCCGAATCAAGCCTGA
The DNA here is from genome assembly GCA_030635565.1 of Spirochaeta sp. Classification (GTDB taxonomy): domain Bacteria; phylum Spirochaetota; class Spirochaetia; order DSM-2461; family DSM-2461; genus UBA2779. Next base: position 203 of record DAOVYP010000193.1, read on the forward strand.
AAACCTGAAATTCTTTTACCGAACCTACAGGCTGCCGAAAGATCCCTTCTTTCCGCTATTTCTCACCGTGAAAAAAGAATGGCTTGAAGAACGTCAAAGATGGAGGGACGATCGGGACAGGACGATTATGGCAGGGTTGCGTAAATTACCGGCCCGGCACCGACGGACAATGAGAATGATGGCCGAACTGGAACGGATTCATAATCCGTCCGAAGACAATCCCCTCTGGGACAATTTAATCTACCCGAAATCGAAGAAGCGCGTCGGTGAATTGGCCGGTTTCGGAGAATCCGAATGGCAGCATCTCTGGAGTCTCCACTTGAGCCGGCTCACCGAACGCTACGGAAGCTTCCCCGAGAACGAGGCCTTGAGGATCGAAGCCCTGCTGATGCTCGGCTTTGATAAGCTGCCTGATGAAAAAAGGCCCGGAAAACGGGAAGTGAAAGGCCGGTTTCGAATCCTTTCAAAAAAATACCACCCGGACAGGGGCGGGAATGCCGATCTGTTCAGACGACTGAAAACAGCCAGGGACGTCCTGCTGAATGAAAAATATCAGAGAGAAGACAGATAACGCTTCTGGAAGTCCACCGCCGGGATCGGCTCACTGAAAAGGAACCCCTGCAGGACATCAACACCCTCATCGACAAGTCCGCGGTACTGATCTTCTCTCTCGATACCTTCGGCCAGTGTCGCGAATCCGAAACTCTCGGAAATACTCATGATGGCCCTGATGATTTCCACACTCCTGGGATCGCCGGGGAAGTCATCGATTATTTCCTTGGCGATCTTCAGAGTGTTCACCGGCAGGGTATTCAGAATAGCCAGGCTTGAATATCCCGTACCGAAATCATCAAGCATGATGCGGATGCCCATCTGCTGGAATGCCATCAAGTTCTGCAGGACTACATCGGGGTTCTCCATCAGGACGCTCTCGGTGATTTCGAGCTGGAGAGCCTGCCCCTGCAGATTATGGGAATTCATGGCAATGGTAATCATTTCCACACAGTCAGGCTGTTCAAGCTGTACCAGGGACATGTTTACCGAAGCGAAGAGATCGGGTTTCAGGGTTTCCCGCCAGATTTTCACCTGGCCGAGAACCTGGTAGAGAATCCATTTGCCCAGATAGACGATGGGGCCGCTCTGTTCAGCCAGGGGGATGAAGCGGGTCGGCGACACCGCACCGTGACCCGGGGCGTCCCAGCGCATGAGGGCCTCACACCCTAAAAGCCCCCCCTCAGTATCCACCAGCGGCTGATAGACCACATGAAATCCACTGAACCCGTCCAGGATTCCGTTCCGAAGTATGGATTCGAGACTATTATTTTCATGATATATTGCGCCGATTTCCGGGGAGTAGAGATACCCCCCCCAACGGACCTCTTCGTGGATTCCAAGGGCGATTTCGGCATTCTCTTCCAGCTCACTGATGGTTTCGGCATGGTCGGGATAAATGGCGATACCGACATTGCAGCCGAAACGGATGTCCGAAGCGGGGGGATTGTGGTACTCCCGCACCGCACTCATCATTTTCGTCACTTTTTTCGCAATTCCTTCCTCGCCCCTGGGAGCGGGAAGGATGAAAAGAAACTCATCCCCTCGGTCGGACTGATAGAGATTTCCCTCACCCATAACCATCTTGATCCGTTCGGCGGTGACATAGAGAAGCACTTTCAGTTTGTCCCGGGAATGACGGATCCGCTGGTAATTGCGGTCGAGGCGGAGAATTCCGAAAGCGAAGCGTTTATTCCCACTCTGAATGAGATGGTTCATCTTCCTCACCAGCATGTGGCGCATCATCAAACCTGTCTCGGAATCATGATTAATCAATCCCTGAAGCTGATTGGCACGGTCGCGTTCGTGAGAGAAATCGTTAAGGGCTTTTTCCAGAAGTTGCCGGCATATGGGGTCCCGGTCCATAAGATGCTTCCTCCCGATCGGGGATATCGTTGTTTACCATTGTACCACGGGATTCGAATAAATTTTCTCCCTGATTGCGATATTTGACTGGAAATCCATGATATTTCCCTTACTTTTATAGCTGAGGAGAAATATGGCCGATATCGATCGTACCCTTTTCGATAAACTGGCTGACGAATTCATCGATGCCGGTAAAGTACAACCCGGTACCATGATGGGGTTTCCTTGTCTTCGGGTTCGGGGCCGCTACATCGCCTGCAAAGACAAGGTTTCAGGCACCCTCATCGTCAAACTCACCGAGGAACATGTTAAAAATCTCGTGAACTCAAATCTGGCCATTACCTTCGCACCTGCGGGTGTGCAGTTCAAGCAATGGGCCTCCATGACCGTCTCCGATGAGGTACTGTGGCGGAGAGTTCTCAGGGAAGCCGGAAAGCTTATCGAAGAGTCTTTATCATAGTCCTCAGACGTTCTTCCATCCGGTTGATTTCGGGCCGAGCCTGTGTAAAGACGGACTCGAACTTATCGAAATGAATGGTTTATATATGACCTCTTGCGACGTATCACCGATGCGTTTCCGAAGATCACACCGAAGACATCCTGAGCATCTACCGGAAACTCTCCATTCTCCCGGCAGGGCCGGGTTCAGTACATGGGCAACCACGACACGGGCTCACTGGTCTTCCGGCCCTTGCCCGTGAATACGATGACACCATCGCCCTTAACGGGGATTTCGCCTCACGGATTTATGTCATCAAAGCAGTATGAAGAGGATGCTCACTTGCAAGATCGGCCTCAGCCGCCGGCGACACCGGCGGTGATGAAGATGTTGTTCCATCCGAAGGCCAGGACAGCACCGGGTCCCAGGGTGAACATCTGGAAATCATAATCGATGAATCCGCGCTCGTATGCTCCACTGGCCGGCCAACCGGGAAATAACAGCCCCATCACGTCATTACCAACAATCGTAAACTCTCCTAAAGCCTTCCCGTAGCCATAATTTGCCACGACGAAGACATTGAGAAACGGCAGAATCCATGTGTCCAGGTACAATCCGAAAAGATGGACTGGAGAATCATCGATACGGACATTCTGAATCAGATCTCTAACCTCGATACCGCCAGGGTGGGAAGCAGGAGTATAAGAATCAAGAGAGTTCCGAGGACCCGGATTGCTCTGTGCATCGTGGGAGATCTATAAATCTTGCCACAAAGGGAGCTAAAGGTTTTTGTATATCTCTTCAGGTGTTCCGAACTGTCTTAACAGTCCGGAGTCCATGACGATAGCGGCCAGAATAATTGTTGATTCACGTTTTTCATGGGGATAATTGCCATCATAGATGGCAATTATCATGATATATGCTATCCTAGTTGTGAGTGGAGATGACCGGAGGCTGGTTGTGTACATAAAAAGGGCACTTGCAATTGGGAAATTGCTTTCAAAACGATCATTGTTTCTTCTTGGTCCAAGACAGTGCGGCAAGTCTTCTTACATCAGGGAACAGCTCGATCCCGCTCCTGTCCTTGTATACAATCTTCTGGAAAGGGATCTTCTTCTGAGGGTTCTCGCGGATCCGACAATAATTCGCCAGGAGATTGAAGCAAGAAAATTAAAAGACTGTATTGTATGCATCGATGAGATTCAAAAATGCCCGGAGCTTCTGGATGAAGTCCATCTGCTGATTGAGGAAAGACAAATTCGATTTTTACTGACAGGATCGAGTGCCAGAAAACTGAAAAGATCGGGGACGAATCTTCTTGGTGGAAGAGCGCGGATGCGTTTTATGCACCCATTCAACTATTTTGAATTGAAAGAATCGGGATTCTCTCTTGAACGGATTATGTTCAGTGGAACTCTTCCGCCTCACTTTCTTTCAGATGATCCGGATGAGTATTTGGATTCATATACCAATCTATATCTGACTGAAGAAATTGCGGCGGAAGGACTTACCAGAAATTTACCCGGGTTTGCCAGGTTCCTGCAAATCATGGCAACGGCAAATACCCGGATTATCAATTATACCAACATTGCCAATGACACTCAGATTCCCCGGCAGACTGCGAAACTCTGGTTTCAGGTTTTAAAGGACACACTAATGGGATTTGAGCTGGAACCTTACAGAGGAACAGTAAAAAGAAAAGCGATTGAGACGTCAAAATTCTATTTCTTCGATATTGGTGTTGTTCGATCTTTAAGAAAATTACCGGCAATTGTACCGGGATCTGCCGATTTCGGCGAGTTCTTTGAGCATTTTATTTGCCTGGAGATTAAAACCTGGATTGATTATCAAGCCCCCCGGACTTTATTTAACTATTGGAGGTCCACATCCGGGTTTGAAGTTGATTTTCTACTTGATGGCGAAATTGCAATTGAAGTAAAAGCCTCGACACTTATTACAGCAAAGCATCTGAAGGGTATCAAGGCGCTCAGAGAAGAAGGATTTATTTCAAGATCTATCATTATCAGCCGAGAACTGCGTCCGCGTATTGTTGAGGATATCGAGATTCTTCCCTGGGAGTATTTCCTTAAACAATTATGGGATAATCAGGTAATAAGTGATAGATAGAGTTCCCATTCAGAGAGTGCCGCCCAATAGCGATATTGGTGCACTGAACTACAATGCGATGTCTATTCATCAAATTTCTGTGGGCTGAATGAGGGCTCCCCAACGAAAAGAGGGCCCCTCATTGCTACTTCAATTGTTGTCAAAAACAGTTTCCGACTCTCCGGATTTTTTTGGATGACCTCTGGCGCAGATCGGATTATCGTTCCCGGATGCGCACAATTCCCTCCTACCGAATCCCATCCTATTGAGATCAAAGCAGAGAAGTTTACATCGAGAACGTATAACTTAAGGGTCGGTGAAGTGTTGAATGTTTTTCCAATCTGGAAGGATAGGCTCAGCGTGGAATCTATCGTCAGCACACCTAAACCCGACCTAATCTACGGCATAGGCTATCTGGATCTGCAGAAAGATGGGCCGACCGTCATTGAAGTGCTCATGGAGCAAACCCGCATTTATTCTCTGGCCAGGGAGGATAATCCTCCGGCAATGATTTTCCCCAACGGCACCGGGCAACCGACAAACATGCTCTACCCTCAAGACTACAGCTATTTTGA
>DAOVYP010000153.1 GCA_030635565.1 Spirochaeta sp.
AGCCTTCCGAGTCGGTTACCCTGATGGTGGCGAGGCCGGTCAGGCCGCCGGGATCGTAGGTTTCAGAAGCTGTGGTTCCGCCGGACATCGTCCCCGGGCCGGAGTATACATCCCAGGTATATGGGCCGATTCCACCTGAAACTGTGAAAATCTGTGTACCGGAACTGGCGATGGTTGTATTGGCGGGAGACAGGTTGAGGACTCCCATCTCCAGACCCAGGACTGTGGTCAGGTTGAAGGGACCCTGGCAGGCGCTTGCCGTCAGGAGAAATATCAGGAGCAATACCGGTATAGCGGCTTTAACCGGTGATTTTGATGGATTCTTCTTCATTTTCATCGTTTTCTTGTTCTTCTTCATTCTGGTCTCCTGTTTTCTACAACCTCAAACTTATTCCAAGTCCCGGGTAAATTCCAGAAAGGGTAACGGATCCTTCGAACAGCGTCCTGTAAGAGACATCGGCGTAGAGCCCGAATGTCTGCCCGAACCGGAAATCGATGCCGAATCCGGCATCGACATAAGGTACTATTTTTCCCTGAGTGGAACTTCCCTCCGGTATCACCATGAACCAGGTGACGCCCCCTCCGATACGGAGATACGGAAGCATCGGCTGGTCCGATGCAGAAACGATTTTCAAATCCAGGCCTAACGGGATGATGATGATATCTGTCGGGATAGGGGCATCGGTCGGCATAAATGTTCCGCCTGTGACGATACGCGGGACGAAGGATATTGATCCTGCGGGAATAGCATATCCGAAACTGACCTGTCCGCCGTACCCGAGGAGTGCCCAGGTGGCGGTATCGGACAGGGGAACAGTCAGGATGCCGCCGATATTCAGCCGCCATCGTTTCTTCAGGCCAGCGGTTTCCGGGTCGATTTCTTCAACCGGTACATCCACGGCTAAGGCGGCAATGGCCCATGCCGTCCCGGCAGCGGCAGCTTTCTCAGTTTCTCTTTTTGAAACCTCGATACTTCGGGGGAGTGACGGTGCGATATCAATTCTGATTATTTTCTGGATATCCTTGTCCAGGGTAAGGGTTATCGGACCGCTCCAGGTTCCCTTTGCGATCGGCTCTTCCGATTCATCCCCGGATACCGTGCATCGGATATCGATGGAGATTGTGTTACCCGATAACCTGTATTCCGAGACAATGGTGAAATCCTGCTCTTCATCGGCCTCCCGCAGCTTGAAACCCTCAATCTGCAGCTGCAGCACCGTCGCATCGTGAATAACTTTCCCGAGGGCGGCATCTTCGGATTCAGGCGCCGCAGCAACTGATGTCGCAATAACGACGGGACGTGAATAATCCTCACCAGAAACGGCAATCGATGTCAGCACTATAAGTACAGTTATAAGTACAATCTGTTTTATTCTGTGCATTCGTCTCTTCCCGGCAGTCGTATTTCCATGTTTCTATCTTCGACAGCTGATGTGATTAACCCGTAGACGAGACTTTATATTGATGGTGCAAATTTTATATAAACATTAAAATATCGCAATATTCATGATAAATCCATACGAACCGTCTGAGCTTTATTGGAAGTTGGCGGATGGGGACGGTGATACCCTTAGCGTTTGAGATAAGACAGATTCTTAGGGAGAACGATGTTGTTGCCGAATTTGTCTTCCCCGTACCCGTTTTCCGCCAGAGTCCGTATGTCTTCCAGAACTCTTTTGTCTCCCTGGAAGCTAACGGTATCACCGCTGACGATGTCGATTTTACCCATGGCCAGATAGAGGGCGATGGCCCGTTTGATAAATTCGGCCAGGGTCTCATTTTCATATGGGGAGAGATCTTCGAAGGAGAAATCATTGTCATAAATCATGATTTTCTGTTTTTCGAGGAGATCGAGGAAGATGACTCTGAGAATTTTTTTCATCAGCGGCGAATCGTAGGTGGAGCCGGCATCGTTCTTGATGAGCTTGTGCTCTATGATGTAGCGGGCCACAGCATCCCGTTTACGGCGGTTGAGTTCTTCATTTGCACGGAACAGCTCCAGGGGCAGGGATGCATCGTAGACAGTTTCACCGAGGATCATTTTCACCTCGCTGCCGTAGTGGATGCTTATCTTCGCAATCAGGGTGGAAGGCCTGACATGGAAACCGCGGTAATTCGGGATTGGAACCTCGATTTCCCCCTGGACGGCATAGGACTTCAGAATATCCCGGCACAGTTCCTGTGTAGCGCTGATGTACTTGTCGGCATATGCAACAAAATATCCAATGATGATGTTCAGCAGCTCTGTATTTGTAATCGGTGGCTTCAGCTTTTTGTTCCAGTTCTTCAATGCATGCCGCTCGTAGAAATGAACCAGGGTGACGGCGGTATCCAGCAGATGGAATACAACGGTTATCTGACCACGCATCACCAGAAGCTTATCGTCTTTCTCGACCATATCCGAGCCGGACAGATATGTATCGTACAGGGACTGCATACTATGAAAATTATCCGCCAGATAACGAAGTTGAGCTTCGCTGACCACATCGGGAATGCATGTGTGATATTTATCGGGTTCCAATTTACGGTAAACATCCAGCCAACTGCTTTCCTCGGCAAGATTCAGCAGGTTGGTCGCCAGGTAGACGGCGGTTTCCCTGGGATTTTCAACGGTTTTCTGTTTGCGATTGGCTTCCAGCTTCCCGTCGATAAGGACATCCCGGAAACCATACTCTTCGACGGGTAAAAGATTTTTATCCAGTTTCATCTTCCTGGCAACTTTCATGAAATTGCCCGAAGCCTTCGAAAAAGCCCGTAGTAAGGTATACAGTGAATGCTGCGTCGCCGCATTAAAATCCCCTTCCACATCCAGCAGATTGTAACCTCTAGCCGAGCGGGAAATATGGAAGAGATTATATATCAACCGGCTGAATGCTTTGGCTACCGCAACGGACATGCGTACAGGTGCCCAATACTCGTTCCTCAGGACACCGAAATCGTCCAGCATCTCTTCGCACTTGGAGGCTTCCAAGAGTAAACGCCCTATTAGTTGCCGGGGGATTTCTTCGTGAGACAGGTCCGTCATCACCGATGAGAGTGAGACGAAATCACTCAGATCGGATTGGATCAGCGGGCCGAGTTCGTCATCTTTGATGATATGCATTGCCACTGCTCTTTCTTTGGTAATACTTATCTTGGACGATAATTGCAATACATTTACTGAAATTTCCGAATTTAGCGCCAAATGACACTGGAGTTGCGATGTCAAAAGATAGAAATACATTTTTTGCCTCATGGCATCCGGAACCGGCGGATGCCTGTACTGATGATACTCACTGCCTGGTTTGCCGGCCCGGAGGGGATGTCCTTGTACGTTCTGATGTCGGTACCGGCTTTCCGGAACTGATGGAACCGGCCTCCACTCTTCCGGAATGGCAAAGGCTGTGTATCGGAACTCTGGAAGGTCGTTCGGTGATGTTGATTTCCGCCCCTCTCGATGCCGATGCTCCAGAGGGATACCTGTGGGCCAATATCAGGCCTCTGCTCGGAGGCTTGGATGCAGGGAGGCTCGAGGCTCTGTGCAGGGCTTCCATGCTTGCCAGCTGGGACTATAATCACCGGTTCTGTGGATGCTGCGGTACTCTGACGGTACAGGATACAAAGGAATCGGCCAGGGTCTGTCCGTCCTGCGGGCATCGATCCTACCCGAGGGTATCTCCTGCAATGATCGTCCGAATTACAAATGGTTTGAAAATACTTCTGGCGCATAATCGGCGTTTCCCCGATGGGGTGTACAGCTGTATCGCCGGATATGTCGAACCGGGCGAAAACCTGGAACAAACCGTGCTCCGGGAAGTCAAGGAGGAAGTCGGCCTCGAGGCGGCTCCGCCCCGTTATCTTTCGTCCCAGGCATGGCCTTTCCCCCATTCCCTGATGCTCGGCTTCGAAACTACCGCGACAGGAGAACCGGTCCCCGACGGCGAGGAGATTACCGATGCAAGATGGTTCTCCGCCGATAATCTTCCCCATATTCCCAGCCACGGCACCATTGCCCGATGGCTCATTGATGACTGGCTGAAGGGCATCGAAGATCTTCGATCCGAATAATTCCGGTGAGGCCGTTTCTCCTGTTCATTCCCTCATTTCCGGGACGCGGGTATACTGATTTATCAATTGGAAAAGTATGGAGGACTCGAAATGAGCAAGCTGTGGTCCAAAGGTTATGAGCTGGACGCCCTGATGGAAGAATTCACAGTCGGTGTGGATTACATCCTGGACAAACGTCTGATCCCTTCCGATATCCTGGGAAGTCTGGCCCATGCTGTAATGCTCAAGGACGTCGAATTGCTTGAAGCCCCTCAGCTGGAATCCCTTCGGAAAGGTCTTCTCACGGTTCTTGATGAAAATGAAAAAGGGGATTTTACGATTCAAAGGTCGGATGAGGACGGCCACACGGCAATCGAAAATCGCCTTGTACATCTTGTCGGCGATGCCGGAAAGCGGATTCATTTAGGCCGCAGTCGAAACGACCAGATTCTCACCGTGACACGGATCTGGATGCGTCAGTATCTCCTGAACCTTGTCTCTGCGGCCTCATCGCTGGTTTCCGACCTGCTCGACTTCGCTGAAACCCACAAAAACGTGCCAATGCCCGGTCGAACCCACATGCAGCCGGCTATGCCCTCGTCGGTAGGACTCTGGGCAGGAGGTTTTGCCGAACAGCTGCTTGATGACGTCAAAGGAGCCGCAGCCCTTTATCCCTATTTTGATCAATGTCCCCTGGGTTCAGGAGCGGGATACGGTACGCCGCTGCCCCTGGACCGTGAGCTGAGTGCCGAACTCCTGGGATTTTCCCGGGTTCAGGTGAACGTCACCTACAGTGGGCTCTCCAGGGGTAAATTTGAATCCAGACTGCTCGATGCCCTGGATCAGATCGCTATCACTCTCTCAAAACTTGCCCAGGATCTCATTCTCTTCTCCATGCCCGAGTTCGGATGGTTTACCCTTCCACAGGAACTCTGCACCGGTTCGAGTATTATGCCCCAGAAGCGAAATCCCGACGGGCTTGAGTTGATGCGGGCCAGATCCGCTTCGATTGGCGCCTGGGCAGTCCAGGTGAAATCCATCATCAGATCCCTGCCGTCGGGCTACAATCGGGACTACCAGGACACCAAAGGTCCCATGATGCAGGCTGCCGATACGGCCCTGGCGATGATCGGCGTGCACAGCCTGACCATCCGGAAGCTCACGGTGAATAATGAAACCCTCATCGAGGCGTTCGACCCCGGCATTTTCGCCACCGATGCCGCTATCGCCCTGGTTGCGCAAGGCATGACGTTCCGGGATGCATACAGGGAGGTGGGCACTCATCCTGAACGCTTCGCCGGCAGGGACCCCCGCTCGGCGATAAGCGACCGTACCAGCACCGGTACCGCGGGAAATCTCAGACTGGATCTGGCCATTGCCGAACTGAAAGCGATTACCGCCGAGAATGATGCACGGGAGAAGAAGGTAAACGGTGCCCTTGATAAGCTCGCGGGGCGCCCTGTAAGAATTATCTGAAACGGTTCAGCTATTCCCGAACCGACGAAGGGCGCCGCGCCGGCGAGTGAGTGCAGGGAAAGCATGAAATTCCATTCATTCCGTCAGTTCCTGAATCTGCTGAATCAGGTCTTTGAGCTTCTCATTCGCCGATCGGCTGTCTGCCAGTTCCGTCTCCAGAACGCTGCCCCGGGCTTTCTCGATTTCCAGTTGGGCCAGAAGATCTGCTTCCCGACGGGCCCTGTCCTGGGCGATTTCGGCTTCCCTCTGTGCATTTTCCCGGTCAATTAGTGCCCTGGCCTCGTCATCCAGATTCGACTGATCGGTAAAACTGCGATTCAATTCGGCCAGACGCCGTTCGTAATCCGCCCTGAGGCGGGCCAGATTGGGATTTTCGGGCAGTTTTTCCGCCAGAGTCTCTTCCAGGCCGGACGGTACCAGATGAATCTCGATGTACTGATCCGAATTTGCCGTCAGCTTAAATGAGTAATCTTTAAAACCCCGCCGTCTGATGCGGATATCGATTGTCGTTCC
>DAOVYP010000320.1 GCA_030635565.1 Spirochaeta sp.
ATCGGCTTTAGCTTCTTCAACTACAGGCTCTTCGACGGGAGCCTCAACCACAGGCTTTTCGGTTTTAGCTTCTTCAGCTACAGGCTCTTCGACGGGAGCCTCAACCACAGGCTTTTCGGTTTTAGCTTCTTCAGCTACAGGCTCTTCGACGGGAGCTTCGCTCAGATTTTCTTCTTCATTTTCATCCTGGAGAGTCTCGATAACTTTGAGGCCCTGCTCATTATCGGCTTCGATAACGGCGTTGGCGATCACCTGTGTGAACAGATTGATGGCCCTGATTGCATCGTCATTACCGGGAATGGGATAGTTGATGCCATCGGGATTGCAGTTGGTATCCACGACGGCGATGATCGGAATACCCATCCTCTGGGCTTCGGCCACGGCGATAGCTTCTTTGCGGGTATCGATGACGAACATGACGCCGGGCAGTTCGTTCATGTTCTTGATGCCCCCGAGGTTCTTCTCGAGCCGGCCTTTCTCTTTGAGAAGACGTGCCACCTCTTTTTTAGTGAGCTGCTCGAAAGTACCGTCTATCTCCATTTTCTCAATTTTCTTGAGACGAAGGAGAGACTTTCTGATGGTGGAAAAGTTGGTGAGCATACCGCCGAGCCAACGATTGTTAACGAAGAACATATCGCAGCGTTCGGCTTCGCGTTTCACCGATGCCTGGGCCTGTTTTTTCGTTCCGACGAAGAGAACGGACTTGCCGGCCAGGACACTCTGACGGACCACATCGTAGGCATCTTTGATCGCTACGATGGTCTTCTGCAGGTCGATAATGTGGATCCCGTTCCGCTGAGCGAAGATGTATTTCTTCATGCGGGGATCCCAGCGCCGGGTCTGATGACCGAAATGGACACCGGACTCCAGCAGGTTTTTCATGGTAACAACAGCCATGAAACCTCCTCAATTTGTCCGCGTTCCTCACCCGTATCGGCAGGTAACGCGGCCCTTCCCTTGATTCTCGGTATCACATTGGATACCGGAAAATTACGACCATGGCGTAACACGCCAGACCGGAGTCTATCCGAATGGATATGACATCGCGGTTAAAATGCCATAAAGGGGACTTAAAGGCAAGCCCACAACGGTAGACCAGAGTCCGTCGATCTTCTCGACAAGGGATGCGCCACGGCCCTGAATCCTGTATGCTCCTGCGACATCTTCCCATTCACAGGTGCGGATGTAGGACGAAACATCAGAATCTGTGAGATTTTTGAATGTAACTTTTGTGGTGTGAACAAGGCTTTGTGCTTCTTCCACTGATGTTTGTCGGGGGGAATAGACGGCAATTCCGGTATGGACGTCATGGGTGATCCCCGAAAGAGAATGGAGCATCGCAGCAGCATCAAGGACATCCCGGGGTTTGCCGAGGAGTCCGGAAGGTCCCTCGACAAGGGTATCAGCCGCCAGACCCCATGCTTCGGAATGGGCGGGAACGGCCAGTATACCGGCTTCAAGCTTTCTCATGGCGATGATAACCACAACTTCCTGCGAAGACCGTCCTTCCGGAATACTTTCATCGCTATCAATCGGAAAAGATTCGTAGTGTATACCAAGTTGATTCAGCAGATCCATGCGCCTTGGAGAGACGGAGTACAAATACAGGAGCGGGGGAGATTCTTCCATCAGATAATAAGGTATCATAACCTGGGGCAAGCCGCTGAGAATCAACCTGGTATTTTGAGAAAAAGATCTTGACGTATGCTTGTAAAATATAAGAAACAAGGAATATACAATACTGCTGATACTTGCACGATTTTTCGGTGCTCTCTCTTCATACGGGAAACCGCAACAGATTGCCTTTGCCATGGCAGCCGGTCTGACACTGGCATTGATCCCCGGATCTACAGTTATCTGGTTCCTTATTTTTATTCCTCTGATGCTCGTTCGGATCAATCAGGCCGCGCTGATCGGAACCATGGCCGTCGGCAGACTTCTCATGCCTCTTGTTGATCCTTTATCCGAAAGGCTTGGCTTTATCCTGCTCAACCGCCCGGAACTGTACGAACCCATGGGACATATTCTCAGTCTGCCTTTAATCGGCTGGCTTCGATTGGATGACTCAATGGTCTTCGGCGGTATGATAATCGGTATCGCAGCCTGGCCTCTCTGGTTCCTGATCTGCCTGCTGCTGTTGGGGCTGTACCGGAAATTTCTGGCCTCAAAGCTTGGGATCATATTCCGCAGGGTGGGGGAGAAGGTTCCGTTCCTTGGAAAATTCGGCAAAGCCGTTTCAGCGGCTCGTAGTATCGGGGGAATTTCATGAGTAAAAGCACTGGAATCAAAATTCCCCGATCTTTCCGCCGCCCTCTGAAAGAAAAGAAATTCAAACACTTGATCGGAATGCTTACCGACGACACCGAAAGGGAACTGATCAATAAAGCATTTCCGGAAGGTGAAGACGGGAAATACCGCTATTTTCGCCCTGTAAATGAGAAAAGTGAAAAATCAATCGTCAAGATTCTGAAGAAGGTCCACAAAGCACGGCGGGGGCCCCGGACAATCCGTCTGATATTTCTGCTGATAATTGTTGCCCTTCCCATATTTTTCAATCTGCTCCTGCTTGACCGACTGGCTGCAGGGGCGTTGGAAACGGGACTGGAAGCCTTTACCGGCACCGATGTAACAGTACGTCATCTCGATGTTGAGTTACTGGCAGGTCGTGTCAGCCTCGGGAAACTGGCATTTGCGTCCCAAACCGACCCCATGATTGACGAGTGGGAGTTTAAAAGCCTCATTGCCGATGTGAACTGGACATCATTGTTCTTCAACAGAGTTGTAATAGATACCCTGCAGGCCGAAATCGCATTCGGAATATCCAGGGAAACAGCTGCCGTATACCCGGAAAATACGGATTATGGTGAACAGGATGCGTCAGCCGCCGGGGGGGCACCCCTCCCGGCTCAGTCTCTCATGGATTTCAACTGGATTCCCCCGCAAATCGTTCCCGATGAAACTATGGAACTGGTGCGTTTACTGAGAATTACCGCGGATGAGGATTTTCAGAACTGGTCTTCCGGTCTGGATGAGGATTCTGAAGCCGTCGGGGAACTCAATATCAGGATTTCGGGTTTCCTCTCCGAATCCCTGCCTGAGTCAGGTGACGTCACCGGTTGGCTGGCGCGAATTGAAGAAGGCCGGAGCCTGATGACGGAAATCGACAGGATGCGTTATCTGATCGACGAGTACCGTACAGAGCTGAGCAGAATTGAGTATGAAACCCGCAATGCGGCGGAGCGGGCCAGGGCAGCGATTGAATACGATATGATGAAAATCAAATCGACATTTGACGATGGGATGCTCGATAACTGGATTGAAGCTGTGATCAGCGCTACTGTCGGGCCGAAACTGGCCGGAACTTTTCGAAGATTTTCGAGTATTGTCCGGCGAATCCGGCAAAGAAGCAGTGCCGCGGAAAAGGCGGATGAGAGCCGGGGACGGTTAAAAAGGGGCCGGATTGTCCCATTCCCGGTCACACTCCCGCCAAGGTTCACAATCAGGATTATAAAGATTACAGGCAAGGGCATCAGTATCAATGGCACAAACGCCGGTATAGATCACGATCTGACCGGCGCCCCTTCAACCCTATCTATTCAGTTGGAGGTTATTTCCGGTATGAAAGGAATTTTGTCTGCCGATGTCATTGTCGACGGACGTATGGCAGCGATGAATCTCGTAACCGGAAGGGTGAAGACTCGGGAATGGCCATGGGTTGTTGATACCGTCGGCACTGTCATGGAAGGCC
>DAOVYP010000132.1 GCA_030635565.1 Spirochaeta sp.
AACCGGGGAATTCCCGGGGTTCAGGATGCATGAGGTTTTTTCTCTCATTCCTAACGCACGGAATATTGATGAATGGACCTGGAGCCATGCTGATTTCATGGATTACCGTCTCCTCATCGGTGACTCGGCGATTCTGGATCAGCAGGCCGGCCCGGCAAATATGCGAGTCATGGCGATACGGCAGGTAATCAGGGAAAAAGCGGCTCGTCACAGGGAACGGCTGCTTGCCCATGAAACGAGATTGGAACAGAGTCGTTTGAATCTGTCTCTGCAGTATGCGGTATTGTCCTACGGAGGTCCGACCGAGCGAGATGCGGCTCTGTCAATGGTGAGCCGCAAGGCTGCTGAGGTTGCCGAATTGGATTTATCCCGCCCGGTGGATCATTCACTTCAGGTCTGGAAACTCGAATATTACCAGAAATTCGCCATACCCTTCGCTTGTTTTCCGTTTGTCGTTCTGGCTTTCCCCCTGGGAATGGCTGCGAAGAGAAGCGGACGGGCTGTCGGTTTCTTTATAGGCCTGCTTCTCACCACGTTATATTGGAGCCTGTTGGTCCTTGGCCGTTCACTGGGATTGAGAACGGAAGTTTCGCCGTTCCTGGTGATGGTAGTGCCGGATATTCTGTTATTGGGTGCAGGAATAATTCTTTATACCCGGAGGTCTCAAGCATGAAAATATTCCGAAGACTCATTCTCCGGGAGTTCATTCCTTTTCTTCTGCTGGGGGTTCTGTTCTTCGCCCTCATCCTCGTCCTTGCGGATATTTTCACTAATCTCTGGCGTTACCTGAACAGGGATGTTCCGTTCTCACAGGCGATTCTGGTCAGTTTTCTATACGGGCCGAAAGCACTGATATTCGCACTTCCCATCGGTTCTATGTTTGCCGCGGCATTCGCTCTGGGAAATCTTGGAGCCAGAAACGAACTTATTGCCGTATTCGGATCCGGTGTACCACTGATACGTTTTGTTATGCCCATTCTCCTGATTGCCGTGTTATTGAGCGCAGGAGGATATGTGCTGGAGGATCGGGTTGCAATACCAATGATGAGACAGCGAAATCGTGTTTCCAAGGAACTTCTTGGCATACAGGATTCAAAAAATCGCTCACGTGCGGTGGCAATCGCTCGTGAGGGAAGGGTTATTTACTACGCCGACTATTACAATGATGAAAAAATGACCCTCACGGGACTCACGGTGATACGGCTGGATGAAGATAACAGATTCCACAAAAGAATCGACGCCGGGCAGGCCACCTGGGATGAAACCGGTACCTGGCTCCTTGAAGACTGTAGAGTTTTTTATATCAATGGGACCGATGATATCCTGCAGGAAAGATATGAAAGATACAGGGACGAATGGGTTGATGAGCCTCCGGCAACATTCAGACTCGATACCCGGGAACTCGAGGAGATGAATGGAATTGAAGCCCGCTTGTGGATAGAAACACAAAAGAAAGCAGGACTGCCCTACAAGGCTTTCCAGGCTGAATACTATCAGCGATTCACCATGGCCATGACTCCGTTCCTTGTAATACTGTTTGCAGGAGCGCTGGGCGGTCGGTTCAAGAGGAACGTTCTACTGATAAGCCTGCTCGCCAGCCTGGGACTTTCCTCAGCGTGGTACATCATCCGGATGATAGCTACCCTGATTTCTGAAATCGGGATGGTTTCTCCTCTGGTAGGCGCCGTAATCCCCTATATCGGATTTCTCGCCCTGGGTGCATGGCTTTTCAGGCATGCAAAAACATAAACAGGATATTCTGATGATTACAATTACCGCTGAAGATCCGGAATGCGCCGCAAGGTCGGGATTCCTCCATTTACCAAAAGGTGATGTCCCGATACCCGCATTTATGCCGGTTGGTACAAATGGAACGGTTAAGGCCATGCTTCACAGCTCCCTCAAAGATATCGGCTATCCCCTTATCCTCGGCAATACTTATCATCTCTACCTGAGACCCGGAATGGAAGTCATAAACAAATACGGCGGATTGCATCAATTTTCTTCCTGGGACGGTAATATACTGACGGATTCAGGCGGTTTTCAGGTTTTTTCTCTGGCATCGTTCCGTAAAATTACCGAAGACGGTGTCACTTTCAGATCTCATATTGACGGTTCCAAACATCAGCTTACTCCCGAATCGGTTGTAGATATACAAACTATGCTGGGAAGCGATATTCAAATGCAGCTTGATGTCTGTACAGCCCCGGGAATCAAGAAACGTGAAGCCATGCATGCATTGGAACTCACCACGACATGGGCCAAACGCGCGCAGCGGCGGCGGTCTGAAAAGGATGGATCCTATAAAGGATTTCTTTTCGGTATCGTACAGGGGAATTTTTACAAAGAGCTGAGAAAACGAAGTGCCGAACAACTTTCAGAACTGGAACTGCCGGGCTACGCCATCGGTGGACTTTCTGTAGGAGAGGAACCTGAAATCTTCAGGGATTTCCTTCAGTTCACGGCTCCACTTTTACCTGTGAACAAACCAAAATATGTTATGGGTATCGGTACACCAGACTACATGCTGGAAGCAATAGAAGCCGGTATAGACATCTTCGATTGCGTCTACCCGACACGTGTAGCAAGGAACGGGACCTGTTTTACACTGGAAGGCATGCTCAATCTCAAGAATACCCGTTTCAGGGCCGACAGGCTGCCTATCGATCCGGAATGTTCATGTCCGACATGTTCCCGCTACAGCCGGGGGTATCTGCGACACCTTTTTGTCGCTCGCGAAATTCTGGGCCCGATGCTGGTGACTCACCACAACCTGCAGTTCCTCTATACCATGATGGATCAGGCCCGGAATGCCATTGCAAGCGGTACTTTCCCCGGCTTTAAGAAATCCTTTCTTGAACGATTCAGAGGTAAAGTTTGAGCGAAAACAGCAACCGCCGCAGTGCATTATCCACTGTCCTGGTTATGGGCTGCACACTCATCAGCAGAATACTCGGATTTGTACGTACCGCTGCAATAGGAGCTCTCTTCGGCGCCGGGGGTGTCGCTGATGTTATCAATCTTGTATTCAACATACCAAATAACCTGAGGAAACTGCTCGCTGAGGGAGCACTCTCAACGGCGTTTATTCCTGAACTATCCAGGGAAATCACACAGGATCCCACCGGGAACGGATCCCGACGACTGGCACAATCCATTCTGGGACTGCAGATGGTAATTATAATTCCGATACTTCTGTTCTCGCTGTTTTTTCCGGCACAAGTGCTTTTCATATTCGAGAAATTTGACGATCCGGCAAAGAAGGAACTCAGTGTTGTACTGTTCCGCTGGATAATGCCGTATCTGCTGCTCGTTTCGGTAAGTGCCGTCATGATGGCCGTGCATAACACACATGACAGATTTTTTATTCCTGCCGCTACTCCCATCATTTTTTCCATATGCGTTATATCTTCACTTGTTCTTGGATATCAGCGATGGGGTGCCGTCTCAATCGGTTTCGGTGTACTCTTTGGCGGCGTTGCTCAGATCCTGGTGCAGTATCCGACCTTCAGAGGACTTGGGTACGCGTTGACACCTTCTTTCGGATTTCGCGAACCCGCATTCAAACGTGTCATGCGGAAGTGGGCACCCATGCTTCTCACATCATCACTTTTTGCCATTAATAATCAGGTTGCGATGCTGCTCGCTTCTTTCCTTCCGGATAAAAGTACTTCGTCCCTGGCGTATGCCATCGTTTTCTTTCAGCTGCCTTTCGGTATCTTTTCGGCTTCCATCACTACGGTATTATATCCAAAGATGAGCCGCCAGGCGGTTCAGGGAGACCAAAAAGGCTTCCTCAGCAGTCTGGGTTTCGGGTACCGAAACCTCTGGGCTCTGCTTGTTCCCTCGGCAATGGCTCTGATTCTTCTAGGAGAACCTATTGTCGCGATTGCTTTCCAGAGACGCGCTTTCACCTTCAACGACACGATTCTTACGGCAAGGGTGCTGGCCGCCTATTCCGTCGGTATGCCCTTTATCGGGCTGTTCAATATCACTCAGAGATCTCTTTATGCCCTGGGTGAAGTCCGCAAACCGTTCTACTGTGCATTGGCGACTGTAGCAGTCGACATTATCCTGTCGGTTGTTTTCGTTTTTGTTGCCGATGGGAGCAGCGTATCCCTGGCCTGGGCGAATTCCTTTGCTTTTATTTTCGGATCCATACTGCAGTTCGTCGTAATGCGTCGGAAATCCGGATTTCGTATTCAAGGTGAAACATTGCAGACCTTCGCAAAGGTGCTGGCGGGTACCGGTGCCGGAGCTTTGGTAATTTTAACTTCCTACCGTATCCTCGGAGCTGATTGGTGGGAAACCGGAAGCAGCTGGTCTGGTCTTGGACTGTTGATTATTACGGCCGTGATCACTTCCGGTGTAATCCTCGGTCTCTATGGGTGGATGAAAGTCGAAGCTGTGTCGATAATTCTGAATAGAGGAGGGCGGGAAATTAATGAAGATAGCTGAATCACTTCTTGTTATAGTACCTTTCATTCTCCTTAATATCTCTCCGATGAACTTATTGTCACAGGAATCCGTTAGCGATGCGGATTCCGTGGAAGAAAGTGAAAATGAAGAAACGAAAGAAGTTGACCGAAGAAAAGAGGTACTCCTTTACGGAATCGACAATGAGGTACTGACTGTTCTCGGCGATCTGCAGCAGGAGAAAATCGGTAAGTACAACGAATTGCTCACATCAGTCATTGCTGAAACAAGAAATACAGCAATAGTACAAGGTATATACAGACTCTGGGACAACACTTCATACAAAGATGGTCTCGTTTTCGCAAGGGAAGAGCTTGTCAAGGTTACCGAGGATGAAGATTTCAACTCTTCGGCGGTACAATCAGCAATGGCATATCTGTCAAATCAGGAAGATACTGAATCCCTTCCCCTTTTCATCGAGCTGACTGAATACAGGGATTCCAGGATCGCATCAACATCCGTTCGCGCTCTGGGAAAAATTGGACAGGCGGGTGATACAGACGAACTGGAAACTCTCCTGAAAAGGTTGAAAAAAGAAGATCCGGTCGCTGAGGAAGATCTGGTGGCAGCCCTCATTGTTACCCTTGGGGAACTGAGATACGAACCGGCGGCTCAGGAACTTGTCTACATTGTTGAAGATGAGGGTGCATCCGCCGGTCACCGGCGTCTGGCCTGCGTTTCAGTAGGAAAAATTGGACGCAGTGAAGATTTTGAAATCATCGAGAGGGTATACTACGAGACTGATGATGCGACTCTCCGATCATATGCCCTGGCCGGGCTGGCGGAATTCCCCGATCACGATACAACTGATATTCTCATTCAGGCTCTTAAAAGGGATTCCTTCTGGCGTATCCGCGTCACGGCTGCGGAAAATCTGATGGGTTCGAATCATGAGGGGGTTGATGAGCTTCTGCGCTACAAGGCGGCCAACGACCCGGTTAACCATGTGCGTATAGCATCCCTGAAGGCCCTGGGTGCATCTCATAACAGAACCAGTGATGATTTTCTTCTCGATTATTATACGGATAATAAGAATGCTACGGACGTACGGTTGGCATGCCTGTCTGTTCTCGTAAATGAACGGATTTCCGGAACCAGGGACGCCATCAATAAAGTCATGGATAATTTATGGGAAAAGGATGAAGGCCGATTCCTTGAATTCACCTGTCGGGATTTATCCAGAAGCGACTGGGACAATCTGGCACCGGTATTCGAGCGTATGCTGGACCACAGCAGCTGGCTGCTTCAGGTATACGGCATTCGAGGAATCAGACGTAACAATATTTCATCCCTTCAAGGTAAAGTGAATGCACTGGACGAAGAGGGTGTCGATGGTCGTGTACGCCGGGAAGTAAAGACGGGATTGTGAAAGAACAGCCTCAGGAAGCTCCTGCATGGTTACCCGAAGCTGTTCTTTAAATTAGTCCAATGATGCCGGTTGAACGTCCTTGATTGTGAACTTATACTGCCTGTCATTAATTTCGAACTCAAGAGTACTGCCAACACTATGACCGATAAATGCACTTCCGAAAGGAGACAGGTAGGAAATAATTTTCTCGGAGGGGTTTGATTCCCAGGGACCGAGTATCGTGTATATTTCCTCTTTATTATCAACCAGATCGTCCAGAGTGATGACCGTTCCAAATCCAACTTTGCCTGAGTCTCTGTCATCCTCGGAGAAAAGACGGACGTGTTCGAGTTCATCCTTTATCTTCCCTACCTGAATCTGAAGATTTTCCTGCTTCTCTTTTCCGGCTTTGTATTCGGCGTTCTCACTGAGGTCGCCAAGTTCGATGGCGGCGCCGATTTCTTTGGAATTTTTGGGAATTTCGACTTCGACAATGTTTTTGAGTTCTTTCTGTTTGCCGGTAAGGCTGACTTGAGTCGTGAAAAAATAACGGCTGGATGAGGTGGTAATGGGTTCCGCTGTTTTCTTTTCGCCGTAAAAACGAATTCCCGGGAAGGTTTTCTGGACGATGGCCTTGAGATCCCTCTTCATTACCGGATCAAGCTGATTTAT
>DAOVYP010000455.1 GCA_030635565.1 Spirochaeta sp.
CGTCAGCGTGAATCAGCGACGGCGTTAACAGCATCAGAACACCAGTCAGGACGACCCACTTCAATGATGCTCTCATGATTCCAGTATAAGGGAATCTACACTCCGCTGCCGGGAATTATATCGCGAATATCCAGAGATGGATTCGTTCTCTGGTATTCAGGTTTTCAATGCGTTAACATGAATAAAGAACGGGTTTGTTCCTTGCTCCGCGACGGGAGACCCGGAAAAACACATCAGTCGATAAACACATGTCTCCTGATTGTATATATCATCCCTCAATCCGTGTCTGACAGGTAGAAAGGAGGTTTGATATGTTGGAGAAACGACGTTTCATTGTTTTTTTTGTCATCGTTTTGATGTCGGTAATAACATTTTCTGTCGCCGCCGGTATGTCGTCTGAAGACGCAGCAGCTGAATCGGCAGCGTCCACAACCGGTCACGGGAAATACCTCGTAGGGCAGGGTATTATAATTCCTCCGGAATCTGTCTATGTCGATTCCTACATCGCAAGTGTTGATTACAGATATCCCATCCCTGAAGAGGGCATCGGCCTCACCCTGTATTCGGGTCACCGGCAGCTGTCCAATCGGGGGCAAAGCGAACTCATCCAGGTGGGGATTCAGGGCGGCAAGATGAATTTCGATGACCTGCCCCCCTTGAACGTGGCCTTCGTAATCGACAAGAGCGGTTCCATGGGCGATCAGGACAAGATGGGTTGGGTGAAGGAGTCGTTCTACATTTTCATCGAGAACATCCGGGACAACGATTTTGTTTCTCTGATTGTTTTTAACAATGACGCTAAGGTGATTTATCCAAGTACCCGGATGGACAGCCGGGAGAAACGGCTTCGTTTCAAGGAGGCTGTGCGTAACATCACTCCGGGCGGTGGTACCGACCTCCGCGAGGGACTTGATATCGGCTACAGCCAGGTATTGGCGAACTACCGGAGCGAATACACCAACCGGGTTCTGTTTCTCACCGACGGTGTCGGGCGCTCGAAAGGGATTCTCGATATTGCCGCCACTTACCGGGAGATGGGGATAAACGTATCCACCATCGGGCTTGGAAGTAATTTCGACCTGAAACTCATGAACGATCTGGCCCGGGCCGGAGGCGGCAGCTCCCGCTTCGTCGCCGATCGGGAAGAAATGGAAAAAATCTTCGGCAGTGAGCTCGACAGGGCCTTTGTACCGGTGGCCCGGAATCTGGAGATGAGGCTTGAATTACTCGGGGGTGTCGAACTCGTCGAGACATGGGGGTATAACCATACAATCTCAGGGAAAGAGGTCACTTATTATCTGCCCACACTCCACCATGGTGATTACGAGACCATTCTGACCAGAATAAATATTCCCGAGAACGAGAGGAGGGGAACTCAAGAGTTGATCCGATTTACATTGAACGCCCTGGACATCCAGGGTAATCCGTTGAAGACTGAATCCAGAGTCCTGGAATCGGAGTTCGTCGACGATCCGATGCCGGTGACCGGTTACTCCGATGCCATGATTCTGCGATCCGGAACCACGCTGGACTACGCCGAGAGCCTTATTATGATTGGGGAGCTCTACTATTCCTGCCAGGCTGAAATTGCTGAAACCAACGAACTCAGGGACGAATTGTGGCGAAGCCGGGGAGAGGGAAATCTCGATGAAGGATCATACACTGCGCTCACGAATCCCTATATCGAGGAACTGGAGCGTTCGGTAAATGCCAAAATGAAACGCGCCCTCGACCTCACCGTATCGACAAAAAAATCAATTGAGAATGCACGCCTTCGCCTGGACAATGAGGGATTCAACGATGAACTCGATGTATTGGAGCAGTACATACGAATCATCGGCTCAGATCTTGAGATGGAAGAGACGAAGGTAAATGACTTTGTCAGGGACCGGGAAATCAGACCGACCGTTACCGCCCGCCTGTTCACGGACCATGCCGCCAACCTGTTCCGGGAGATGACTCTGGACCTTCGGACCAGAAGCGATGGAGTAGTCGCCGTCTCGGGTTTCACCATGCAGAGCGGGAAAACGCCGCAATTGGTCAACATGCTGAACGAAATGGCGACGGTGGAGTTCGGAAGAATCGATACCCTCACCCTCGTGGAACGAAACAAGCTTGACCAGGTGCTGGTGGAGCAGCAGCTGCAACTGACCGGACTCGTGGATACGAGCACGGCCATCAGGGTCGGTGAGATCCTGGCCGCTCGATATATCGTCACCGGTTCGGTAATCGAGATGACCGAGACCGTGGTGATATTCGGCCGGGTGATAAATGTCGAGTCCGGGGAAGTGGAATCGGTGGCCCAGGTAATTGTTCCCAAGGACCGGGAAGTTGTTGGTTTGCTTGGTTCTTAATGTCGATAACAGGATCGGTCGCGGCCTTGCGCCCGACTCTGGCTCAACCTATTATTGATTCATGGCTTTCAGGATCGCTTACCAGCGTTGCCTGCCGTTGATTCTCTTATTTTACTCTGTCCCCTTGATCGTTTTGTCAGCCGGGGGCGCTCAAGAGTCCGCGTCTGCGGACAGGGGCGAATACGTTGCCGAGAGCGGTCAGATTATTGCTCCTGATGAAATTCATATTCAC
>DAOVYP010000119.1 GCA_030635565.1 Spirochaeta sp.
GCCCCGGGGTTTCCCGGTCCGGGTAGTATAGCGGTATTCGCATATTTCTTTCCAGATGAGGGGCCCCGGCGAGGCTTGTCAGAGAACGGGGACCTGACAAATGTCATATTATTCTGAATAGGACATGTTTTGGAATGGACCGAAATGCTGACAAACTGGTACTATCAGGTACCCAAGTGCAAGCGTTTTGGTACGTTATTTTCGAATGCATTATACGGTAGCCCGGTAATCTGTTGGACTTGGGGTTTTCACTTCAAAGTATCCAGCGTCGGTCCGGAATGGTTAAGTCCGTCATACTTCCGGGGGTGGTAAACTCAATTTCCGTAATCGAAGTTCATGGTGAATCCGCCGGCCATGTAGACAATCAGCTGTCCGACGAACTCCATCTCAACATCGGCGATTCGCCACAGGCCGGCGGGGCCGGGACCGGCTTCCATTGTGTAGCTGAAGCTCTTGATGGCGCTCGGACCCTCTGAAACGGAACTTGTCAGCCGGAGGGGCATCCCGTATTCAAGGTCGATGAATATCATACCTTCCTCCACCACCGGTTTCGGTTTCCCCGGTCCCATGGGCCATTCGTCTTCGAAGCGAAAATCGTAGATACGGCATTCCCGCCCGTCTACCACCGCTGTGATATCCCTGGGCTCAAGAGTGAGCCCGCCTGCCTTCTCCGGATTGAACATCTGGTGGGCATAAACACCTCGATCATTCTCATCTCGTCTCTCTGCTTTACGTCTTTCCCGGTTGGTGACATCCCTGCCGTTTTCCGTAGCCCTGAGCAGGATGAAATCATCGGTATTGTTATCCCAGGCGAATATAATCTCGGTGGTTTTGGTGACCTCTCCGCTCCGATTTCTCTCATGGGTGAGCATGGTCATAGCAAGGGCTTTTTCGGTGTTTTCAGGGGCACACTGCCTCATCACCCGGTCCCAGAGGGGATCCGCGGCGAAGAGGAGGCCGGGCAGGAGAGCGAGAAAGGAGACTGTCATCAGGGATATCCTGCAACGTTTCATGGAGAGAATATAGTCAAGCCTGAGTCAGGATACCATAGTCCGGAGGTCACCTTTCAGAAAAATTATAATCGGCTGCCAATGCGAAGCCTCAGTCCAGCAGCTCGTCCAGGGTATCCCAGAGAAGGTGCCCGTTCTCGGCCGAATCGGCGGCTTCCGACGGCGGGCGGCGGCGCATCAGGAACTGGTAACCCGCGTTCCGACCCTCGATACGGGGTGAGGCGGCCAGGTACACCACCGGGAAGGCGGCCTTTTCCGGAGGCTGGAAAAACAGGGTGAAGAAGAGTTTCGCGAAGGGCCGGACAATGGCCGGGGCCTCCCGGGCGATGTTGGAGTTAACGGGGCCCGGGCAGAGGGCATGAACGCTCACATCGGTCAATCGCCGGCCGAGTTCCCGGGTGAAAGTGAGGAGGAGCAGTTTCGTCCAACCGTAGCGGGCGGTGCTGTCGGACATGCCGTAAGGTTCAATTTTCCTTAAGTCCTGGAGATTCAGGGTCTTCGCGGAGCGGTGAGCCTCCGAGGCCACCACGACAATACGGGGGAGGGGCGCCGAGGCAGGAAGCGCTGCGGAATCGCGGCCGTTTCCACTGAAGCCGTCATTGGGAATCACTCCTCTTTCCAGGAGCCCTTTCAACAGGACGGCGGGGGCCAGAGCATTCACCTGCAGCATTTCTTCGAAACCGTCTGTGGTTCGGCGGGCGGCATTGCAGACCACGGCGGCATTGGAGATTGCCACATCGATGCGTTCCCGGCGTTCGGCCAGATCGTCGATGAGCCTGCGGATTGTGGCGAAATCGGTCATATCGGCCCGGAGGATTTCGGCGGTCCCGCCGTACGGTGCCCCGGCAGCCCGGACGGAATTCAGCTCCCTGACTGCTTCTCTGCGGCAGACCATGAGAACCCGGGCGCCCCGGGAGGCCAGATTTTCCGATACCGCCAGACCCAGGCCCGAAGAGGCCCCGGTGATGAGTACGGTTCGGCCGTCGAGTCGGTCGGTCTCCAGCAGTGTGTCGTAAGGTTTGTCACTCTTGTCATTCAGATCACGGATTCCGGCCCAGACGGCAGTGCCGTTGGAATCGTAGATTTTCTGTGTTTTAGCCATGTTTCACTCCTCGTCGGGAATGGCGTAGACGGTTCGGTAATCGCTGTAATCGGCTCTGATTTCATCGGTACAGAGGCCGAAATCAGAGAGCCGGTAGACATGCCGGCCGAAGCGGTGGCGGCCGTTACTGTTCAGGAAGCCCCGGGCCTCTTCTTCCGCAGTATTGTCGAATTCCAGACCGATGAACCCGTAGATCCGCTTCAAAACGGCAACAGGATCGGTAATCAGATCGGAGAACCGGATGTCCATGAAGGTTCCGGCTTCAGTTTCCGGGCTCAGGGATCGACGGTACGCCATTCCCTTCTCCACCATACGCCGGCACTTGCGGTTCCAATGCCGACCGATTTCCATAGTGTCGGGGGAATCGCTGAACATGCCGTAGCCATGGCCCACCATACTCAGGAAACTGCCGGTGGTTTGAGCCGGATCCCGGTGGGTCTGTATCACTTTCGCTTCGGGAAACACCTTGAGAAGAATATCAAGGTATTCAAGGTGGTGCGGAGTTTTGAGGACCCACCAGGGGCGGGTATCCTCAGCCTGGAAGAGCAGCAGGAGTTTACGCATGAACTCATAAGCCGGGGTGGAATCGACACTCTCCAGCCAGGCGGCATAGGAGGGTACCCGGAGTATGGCCTCGGCGACAGTGCTGCGGAAACTGTTGTCCAGGAGAAGAACGTCTTCCTCAGGGGCTCGATGGTCGATGGGGTGAACGGCGAAGAAATCAGGAGCCATCCAGGCCGCGCCCTTTTCGGCCCGGCGGGCCGCTTTCAGCCGGGGATCCTCGCCCCGGCGGGAGGCAGGAGGCGGCGACGGGTCAAGCACTTCCCAGGACGAGAGGGAGCGGAATCGCCGGTCGGCCGCCAGGAGTCTGTGGAGCAGTGTCGTGCCGGTACGCTGCAGACCGGTAATGATCACCGGCGGCGCCAGTCGGGCCGAAAGGATATCAGGCCTCATCATCAGAAGCCGTTCGGCCTGGAACCGGGCCCTGAGAATGCCGGTCAGCCGACTCCGGGTAATCATTTTCCCGATTGGATTGAGCCGGGATTCGGATTCGACGGAATCAACCAGAACATCCAGGCCTTCCCGATATGACTGGTCTTCCCCGAGGTATCCCGAGGGTAATCCCGCAGCTTTTCCGGCGGCCCTGATGATGGGCTCGACTGCCATAGGTCTGCTGAATCCCGCGGATTCCACGATTCGACCGACGGCGTTGACGATACTCAGTGGAAATGGGCGATAGGGGTTGTGGTAGTCACGGGATGTTTCGCGGATACCCGGGGCGAGGGCTTCAGCCATCAGATACCTGCCGGACGGGACGGTGTGTAGTCCAGCCTGAACGACGGTGCCGCGGACTCTTCAATACGAAATTTATCAAGGCCGGTCAGAGGGACCAGACGAATTACGGGCTGGGGATGGGATTCCGCACGGTTCCAGCGGAAACACATCGATCCGAATTCATGTCCCTTGGGATCGAGCCAGTTCGGCAGGCCGGGATTTTCTTTGCAGACGATAATCCGGAAAGATCCGTCAGGCCGGTAGAAGGCTGTGTGCTTATTCACGTGAATCCGGCCGTAACGGTAGTCCAGGCTCTCCAGCCAGTGATTGGCCAGGACAAAGTTCCAGGTGGTGCATTCCGGAGGCGTCGCCTCCACCACCAGAGCCTTTCCCTCTTCCAGTTTCCAGTAGCTGTGGTAATAGGCCATCAGGGGATCC
This sequence comes from Spirochaeta sp., assembly GCA_030635565.1. Classification (GTDB taxonomy): domain Bacteria; phylum Spirochaetota; class Spirochaetia; order DSM-2461; family DSM-2461; genus UBA2779. The sequence continues at coordinate 3,826 of DAOVYP010000119.1, forward strand.
CCGCCGGCGGCATCGGATTTCGCCTGGTTGAATCGGGGAAGCTCGTTCACTGTCTTCGCGAAGTCCCGGCTCCACCGGGCGAACATCAGGGAGGCCCCGGCCACCAGCTGACCGGCTTTCGCCAGTCCGGCTTCCAGGTGGGCGGCACTCAGGAGTACCGTATCCGCAGTTCCTTCAACCGGTTCCACTCTCAGATCTGAGGTCGTCTCCCGCTCCCTGTCGCCGAAGAGCTCCCGAATCATCACCATTTTCGTCTCAGCAGTGGTTCGGAGCCAGTTATCCCCTTCCTTCTCGTTGGAAAGGAAAATCTCCACCTCGCCGTTTTCTCCGATCAGCATCTCATCGGTGGTGAGCTGACCGGCCAGAGGCATCGCCGCCCCTCCCGAATCCGCATAGTCGCCGTCCTGGGTGGAAAATATGATGAACGGTGTGGTTCCCAGAGTGCCGGTGATGCGGTATTTCCGTTTTCCGTCGATAACGGCATTACGGTAATAGAAGTCCGGGTTGTCGTTCCCCATCTTTACCGTCTCATGAACCAGCCGGCGCAGAACCGGGGCTCCGGGGTCGCCTCCCTCGACGAAGTTCTCCAGACCGGCCCGGACGAGGCGGGAGAGGTATCGAAAACCTTCGGTCCGGGTGAAAGGATCGTCGGGGGAATCAAAGCCCAGAACCGATCCGCCGGCGGCTTTCAGGGTGTCGCAGAACTCCTCCCAGGCCCGGCCGGTGATTATCGATTCCGAGGCGGCCTGCTCCGGGGTGAGCCCCTTGCGCTTCAGGCGGCGGAGGGCGGACTTCTTCTGCAGATTGAGGATAAACGAAAGTATCTTCCGCATAGGTGGGGCTCCTATGGCCGGTGGGATGCCTGGTGTGGTGTCCTGAAAATTCGCACTCATGAGCAGCAACTGGAGGGACTGTCCGGGAGCATGGAGAAAAGCCACCCAAAGTTCGTCGGAACGGAGCCTGAAAGGCGAGTACCGCTGGAACGAGGATGAGTTTATTCGCAATGCTCCCGGACAGACCTTACGGAGGTATTTACAGGACACCACATCGGTCAGTTAATCCTACGGTGCTGAAGGCGGCCCGGCAAGGGGTCTCGGAAAGGGGTCCCGGAAATGCCCGTCTCGACCTTCCTCCGTTCCTTGCTTATATTGCTATAGACATGATTATCACCAACTACCATACCCATAACGAACTCTGCGACGGAAAGGGCCCCATTGAAGAATATATCGAGGCGGCCGTGAAAAAAGGATTCACGGCTCTGGGATTCTCTTCCCATGCACCACTCCCGGTGGAGAACGGTTGGACACTCACCGAGAAAAACCTACCGATATACCTGGCTGAACTGGATAGGCAGAAGCTCAAATGGAAAGACCGGATACAGATCTACAATGGCCTGGAAATCGATTACATCCCGGGATCCCGGACCACGAAATCCCAGTCCCCGGACCAGGCCTGTTGGAAGAACCTGAACCTGGATTATGCTGTCGGTTCAGTGCATACCACCGCCGGCCTCGACCTGAATCCCGAATATCATTGCATTGATGGTCCGGAAGAGGAGCTGAAATGGCTCATAGACGAGATCCACGACGGATCCTGGGAAAAGCTGAGTGAAGCCTATTTCACCCGGATATCCGAACTGGTAAGACTCGGGGGATTCGCCTTTCTCGGTCACTTCGACCTCCTGAAGAAGCGCAATAAAGATAACAGCTACTTCCGGGAGGATTCGACTTGGTACAGACGGCAGGTGTTGACGGCTCTGGATACCCTGGCGGGAAGCGGCATCATCATGGAAGTGAATTCCGGGGCCATATCCCGGGCTGTCCTGGACGAAGTTTATCCCTCACCATGGATCCTTACCGAGGCTTTAAAGCGTGAAATCCCGGTTATGGTGAATGCCGATGCCCATCGGCCTCAGGATATCGACTGCAATTATTATGAATCCCGAGCTTTGCTCCGGGACCTCGGATACCGGGAAATCTGGGCCCTGCTGGACGGCGACTGGACGGCCGTCCCGATATAGATATATTTTTTTCGACGCATTACACTCGTTCACAGAAAAAATACAAAAACCACTGGAGGTTTTTACATGGCATCAAAAAGACTGAATATCGTCGGCATACTCATCATTCTGGTAGGTGCATTCATGCTCCTGAGCGGAATCGCATCATTAACAGGGAACACTCAGGGTCTCGGCGGTTTGTCCCACGACCTCAGCAGGGCTTTCGGCGGCTCAGGCAATACCTTCAACATCATCATCGCCGTCATCCAGATCATCGCAGGCGGCCTGCTCATCATCAGCCGTTTCGCTTCCATCGGCGCCCTGGATGCTTTCCTGCGTATTGCAATCTTCATTTTCTGGATTGTCGTTATGGTGCTCGGCCTGGTCCTCGGCGGCAACATCGAAAGGATCAGTACCCTGGCCTGGTGGATTTCCCTGGTGAACCACAGCATCATCCTTATGATTCTCTGGATGATTAAAGACTGACACCTGTTGACCTCTGGCGCGGTCCGGGGAGACAGCCATGAAAGAAGCCGATATCATTGCGAAAACCGACGAGGCATTCGGCGGCCCCCTCACCAGTGACACCCTCATCGCCGATCTGCGTGCCCTCGGGCCGCGGGAAGGCGACGTACTTCTGGTTCACAGCTCGCTTTCAGCCGTCGGATGGATTTCAGGAGGGGCCGAAACCCTCATCAGGGCCCTCCTGGCGGCGGTCGGGGAATCGGGAACCCTGGCCATGCCCGCCCACTCAGGCGCCCTCTCGGATCCCGGGCTCTGGGAAAATCCGCCGGTGCCTGCTTCCTGGCAGGAGCCGATCCGGAACAGCATGCCCCCATACGATCCGGCACTGACAGCCACCCGGGGAATCGGCATTGTTCCCGAACTGTTCCGACAGTTCCCCGGTGTCCTCCGGAGTTCACATCCCAGGGATTCGTTTTGTGCCCTCGGCCCTCAGGCGGAACAGATTACTGCGAACCAGATGCTGGAAAACGGGTTGGGAGAGGCCGGTCCCCTGGCCCGGCTCTACGACTTGAATGCCCGGGTACTCCTTGTCGGCTGCGGCCATGACAGTAACAGCTCCCTTCATCTGGCAGAATACAGGGCTGAATGGCCGGGGAAAAAGAAGATACGCCAGGGTTGTCCGATGATTTA
>DAOVYP010000586.1 GCA_030635565.1 Spirochaeta sp.
CCCTTTGCAGGGCGATCCGGGTCTGTATGGCCAGTGAGAGATTTGCCAGGGCGAATCCTGCCAGGTAATCGTTGAAAACATTCGGCCACCGCCGCCCCTTGATGATGTCGGCGACGGGATAGATTTCATCTCCGTCAATTACCCGGGCTACAGAATCGGGGAACTGACCGGTTCCCGGAACCACCGTCGGCAGGATGAAGCTCTGAGGGTTCGAAAGAATATCGGCATACATGACTGGATCGTAGTCAGGCCAATCTTTCCTGCTGTGATGGGCCATCAGGGCATCGGTGTAGGTTTCGTATTCCAGTCCTCCCAGAAGAACGGATGTCTTCACGGGCTGATTGGCATAGGAAAGGTTGTAAAATACCATCTTACCTAACTCGTCGGCCGCGAAATCCACTTTTTCCGTAGGATGCATAGCAACACACCAGGTACCGGTGGAATTCAGGACGAAGTCCTGTTCCTGGGTGATGAGATAAGGGATAAGGGACGAATTGGAATCGTGGATGCCCAGGGTCACCCTTGTATCGCCAGGCAGACCTGTAGCAGATGCCACATCAGAGGTAATGACACCCAGTTCGCTTTCGGAAGCCCCCGGTTTCTTCGGCAGCATGCCCCGGATACCCAGGACGTCGGCCACACTCGACCAATCTTCCGCGGCGTAATCCCACAGAAAACTGTGACAACCTGTATAAGTGATATCGGCGGAAGGCACACCGGTGAGCCGATAACCGAAATACTGGGGATAGAAGAGGACGTTCTTCGTCTTCAGAAAATCCTCGGGCCAGCGTTCCTTCTGATACCAGAGGAGCTTGGCCGAGTTTATCAGGGGCTTGATTTCCGCGGTGGCCGTCATTTTCTGGGTCTCCATCGGATCACCTACCGCGGCCCAGAATCTCTCATGCACATCGTCGGGTACTTCGTTGGTGTAGGCGATGGGCGGAACGCTCGGCTTGCCGTCGGGACCGACGCAAACCAGGGTGGATCCGTGGGTGGTGACCGAAATAACCCGAATGGGATACTCGGAGCCGAGTTCTTTCAGTTGCTTCAGAAACCAGGATTCAACTGTCTCGATATCCTCGACATCCAGATCGTCCAGTCGAATCGTACCGATTTTTCGTTTTCTCACCGCCAGGGGTTTCATTTCATCGTCATAGACTGCCACTTTTTTGTTGGTTTTGCCGATATCCAGCACGGCAATGGCATATATCATGTGATCCTCCAGGAGAGATCAGCCGTAAATCGGTCCGAAGTTGTCACAGGCCCGGAAATCCGCGCCTTCCCTGTTCATTCCGAAGTGATTCCAGGCCGCCGGACGGAAGATGTCTTCTTCCGGTACGTTGTGCATGGACATCGGAATGCGAAGCATCGCGGCCAGGGAAATCAGATCCGCCCCGATATGTCCGTAACTGATGGCGCCGTGATTGGCACCCCATGCGGCCATCACGCCATAAACATCTTTGAAATTCCCCTCACCGTTCACCCGGGGTGAAAACCACGTCGTCGGCCAGG
>DAOVYP010000551.1 GCA_030635565.1 Spirochaeta sp.
AGCCGCCGAACAACTTCGGGCTCCCGGTAGCCGGACCAACTCAGAACGGCTCTTACCGCCCGGACGGCGTCGGAGCGGATAAGGGCGGCCAGGAGGTCGGCCAGAAAGACCCGCTGACTTGGAAGTATGCTCCCCACCTGACCGAAGTCCAGGAATGCGATGTTATCGTCAGGCAGAATGAGAATGTTGTCTCCGTGGGGGTCGGAATGGAAGAAACGGTGTTCGAATATCTGACGCAGCACCGCTTCGGCGCCGCGACGGGCGATGAGGCTGCGGTCGGATCCGCTTCTGTCCAGGGCGTCTGTGTCACCGACATGAATTCCTTCGATGAAGCTCATCGTCAGGATTCGGACGCTTGAGTATTCAGGGAAGGGTTCCGGCGCCGTTACCGTTGTATCACCGGAGAAATTCCGGCGGAAAGTCACCAGGTTATCCGCTTCGTTGTGAAAATCCAACTCTGAGAGCAGGGCGCGTTCCAGCTCCCGCACAGCGTCCATCGGCCGGAAGGACACCAGGGCGGGGATACGTCTTTCGGCGATACGGGAAATATCACGGAGAATGGCCAGGTCGGTCTCGATAATCCGGCGTATACCCGGGCGCTGAATCTTCACCGCCACTACAATAGGGAGCGCTTCCACCGAAGCGCTGCGATCGCCGGTTTTGACCGGCAGTACCGCTTTGTGAACCTGTGCGATTGAGGCTGAAGCGATGGGAACCGGATCGAATTCGGCAAAAAGTTCTTCCGGCGGATGGCCGAGTTCCGCTACCACAATCCGGCCGATTTCATCCGGTCCCACCGGTGGTACCATACTCCGGAGTTTCTCGAACTCACCAATCCAGTCCGGCGGAAGAATGTCCGGACGGTGGCTCAGGAGCTGGCCGATCTTCACAAAAGTGGGTCCCAGCTCTTCCAGGGCCCGGCGCATCCGCTCGGGACGGCTCCAGATTCGCCGGGCCCGCCTGGAAGATCGGAAGCCGCTTCTGAGCCGGCGGTAAACGTCGATATCCACCTTTCGGACCAGATCGGAAAAACCGTAGCGGGCCAGGATCCCCAGAATCTCGGTGTAGCGGTTCATACGGCTCAGGGCGCGGCCCACCAGACTGCGGCGGGACTCGGCACCATGAGACGATGCGCGGAGTTTCAATCGTCCGAATCTCCCTTTTTGCCCAGCCGCTGTTCCAGCTCATCTACCCGTTTTTTCAGGGTTTCGACTTCTTCAAGCCTGGCCAGTTTAAGGTGTTTATAGGCCTTCTCAACAGCGGCGTCGATGCGTTCATCCAGGCTTCGGCGGGCCGTTTCAGCGCCTTCTTTCAGTTCCTCCGCGAGGCGGCGACCTTCGTCCTCGGTGAGGCCCCTTTCCCGTTTGAGTGTATCCACAGCCTCGTCAAGCTTCTCCTTGGTGAGAGCGGCCAGTCCAAGACCCGTATATGCGGCACGTTCCAGAGCATCCCAGATTGACATGATTCACCTCCTATCAACAAGCACCAGCAAAGCAGTGGTTTGTGGGTTGCACCCCCATCAGGGGGCTTACGATGTTGCAAAAGCCGCCGAACTTCGGAGAAAGGAATTAAGGCAAAGCCTTTCCCTTTACCGCCACCAGAGGAGGCGGCTTCTGCTTCAGTGAAGCCGCCGTAATTCACCATTCAATTATAATCGGTAACGGGACCAGAAGAAAGTCACTAGTCGTAATCCCCTTACACCCAATCTGACAAGAGAGGTAATTTCAAAAATCCCCGATTTTTAAATTGCCCAGACCTTTAGCCCGGAAATCTCACGAGAGAAATCGATGCAAAGCCAAGGAAGCAAGACGTAGCTGTATCAGGTATACTGCAAGTCGCTGCTGACGCAGGAATTGCACCGATTTCTCCGCCCGAAGGGCCGGCAATTCGCAATGAAGTTCCATTTTGACATACTGATTCTC
>DAOVYP010000472.1 GCA_030635565.1 Spirochaeta sp.
GAGTATTCTGACGCCTTGTCGATAGGATCATATGCCAGAAGGTCTTCAAACCATTCAAGACTAAGCTGCTGTTGTGCTCCGAAAATGGTGGTAAAATCTGCATAACCATCTGTCTTTGCTTTTGCATAAAAATTATCCCAAGCATCCTGACCCCCCAGAAAGTTGACCATTGTCATACTATCTACTGCTGGAGCGAGGAGTACCATGCCGTCAAAATTATGACTTCCATCCGTTGCCATAGCGAGAGCAATGCGGCCACCCATGCTATATCCGAAAATGCCGATCCGCTTGCTGTCAATAGCATAATTATTTATTACATAATCTATGGAGGCATCAACATCGTCTATCATATTAGAAAGAGTATTTATCTGAAAGTTCTCAGCGCTTTCGCCGCAACCGGGGAAATCCATACGTATAGATGCAATTCCATGTTTGCCAAGCTCTTCGGCAATATTGCTATATCCTCCGTTTTCATCACGGGAGCCGCCATGTCCATGTGCCATAACTACAAGTGGGAATTTACCTTTTCCTACAGGTGTAACTACAGATGCAGGGATTAGAGAATCCCGAATTGGGATTCCTATTGTAAATGTTTCAATCTTATAATTTGCTGTTTCAGTAACCCTGGTGGTCATACAGCTTGATAACAGGAACAGTGAAACTACAATAAATAATAAATATTTGAGTGATACTTTCATAATGATCTCCTCATTATTGAAATTTGAATATAAGGCTAACTATGGCAAATCCATCTGTCAAGTAATCGAATCGATTGATTGTAGTAATCAGTGTACTCGGAAATGATATTCCAAACTTGCTTCTATGGAATCAGTATGAAGTGATCCAGGGCTTCTCGACGAATCGATCCAATCACTTGTTCGGTGTTAGCTTTCATATTCGGTGCAGCGACAGAGGTCCTTACAGCTGGTTCAACAAACGATTCGATATAGTGCCAAATCGAAAATGTATGTCTGAATTGATGAGTAACGGTTGAAAACTCAGTCTCAATCGAATCAAAGAGCGGAGATTCCACCTTAGATCGAACCAGCAGCAGTTCGGAATATTGGACTCGGCATAGAAAGCCTCAGAAACAATACCCCCTGCCAGGGCCTGATCAGGAAAATCGGTATCTCCTGGAGGATTTCCCTCCGACGCACCTGAAACAATCGGGGGTTCATTTTCAGATATCTACATTCGAGAAATCCGAGGCAGCATCCACTACACGGTTCAGATGACGCTCGGCATCCTACTCATTGCTACCGGTAATACAGACCTTGCTTACAGAATACCTGGTACCGCCCCCTTTTATTATGAGGATGCCTTCCAGATGGGGAGTACCTGAACTGTCGTTTTCCGGTGAATCGGCGATAAAGACGGCCCGGACATCTTCATTTGCGGCCGTCAGGCGATACAGGGGGCGACCGGACCGGGGAATTTCCACATAGTCCAGCTTCTCCATGGTCAACTCCAGAACCTCTCCGGAAGAGAGGCTGATCGATAGTTCGCCTCCGGGCAAATAAACGAATCGGGATTCCCAGCCGAGACTCTCAAGGTGGAATCGGATGGATCCTGAATTGCCGTTTCCCGATTCACCGACAATACCGGTCTGACCGTTGAAGTGTGCGAAATACCCGCCGCCGATATGGATGAACTTTTCGTTTTCCGGAACGTACGATGCCGAAAGGGCCAGTGACTCCCATGGAGATGATTCGGGACATTTATGAACCGGACCCGAAACTACTGTGAGGACCGCCGAAAGGATGATTGCCGCTGCGATTTTCATTCCCGCCTCCTGCTTATGAGGCAAGATTAGGAGTGCGGCATTACACAGCTGTGACGGGTATCGTTACAGAAAACGTTACATGACCGTGAAGTAAAAAAATATCTCTTTTCTCAGTGTGAATTCGTATAAGAAAGAATAAAATTAGCTATAATTGTCACCGGAAGTGACACATGGTCAGGTTCGACTGGCTTGGATCGCCCCGGGTCCTGAAAGATGGACTATGCATTCACATCGAAAGACGAAGGGCCCTGGGAATACTCGTATATCTCTCCGTCAGGAGTTTGCCGGCCGCCCGGGAGGAGCTCAAGGCATTGTTCTGGCCTGAGGCCGATACTTCGGGTGCGAGCCGGTCGCTGAGAACCGCCTTGTCCGAAATCCGGAAGAAACTCCCCGGTATCCTCACGGACACCAGGAATGATACCCTAAGTTTGGATCGGGATTTGCTGGAATGTGATATCGGAATCTTTCATCGATATGTCGATCACGCCAAATCCCTGGAGGAACCCGAAGCGTCCGCCCAGGAATACTCCCGGGCCGTTTCACTGTGGCGGGGTTCCTTCCTTCAAGGATTTAATCTCATTGCTTCATATCGCTTCGATGACTGGATGCAGCTCCTGTCCGAATCTCTGCGGAACGATCTTGTCGATATTCTGGAACCCCTGACAGAGC
>DAOVYP010000396.1 GCA_030635565.1 Spirochaeta sp.
AATTGAAGCACTTATGAGAGATGAACATTATTCGGGAAATCCGTCTATGGACAATACACTGGATCGCTGCTTTCACGGCAGGAATCTCCAATTTCAGGATGCCGAAGAGGAATTTGAGTTCTTAAATCTATTGGAAGACCTCTGGGATTATGTTGATGACAATTACAATGTTTTCGCCGACAGAGAACGAGGACCGTTGCGGAAACAGATATTGGCAATCAGCGATGACACCTTAAAATTTATTCGAAGTCTCAATCCTGATCCCAATAAGTATCAAGCCCTTGCCGAGCCCTTGGATGAACTGGCCCGGAATTCCGCATTTCTCGCGGATCTGCTCACCTTGCTCAATGCGGATGTCCCTTTATCTCCCGGGGAGCACAGCCAGCTATCGGGTTTGGTGGAACAGGTGAACCGTTTTCAGGTCATTCACGACTCCATGATTGATAATATCGAGCAATTACTGGATCAATCCCCAGGGAAAACATCGAAAGAAGAACCGGCGGAATACTACCAATTCAAAATCAGCCTCATGGGAATACGGCCGCCTGTCTGGCGGAGGGTGATACTTCCGGCCCACTACAGCCTTGGAAAACTGCATGAGGTGATTCAGATTGCCATGGGCTGGGACGATGCTCATCTCCATAATTTTGAAGTAGGGTCTGTCCTCTATGAGAATCCGGAATATGCCGACGACTTTTTCGGATACCAACGTAGTAAAGATGAAAATGAAACTCCCCTCGACAGACTGGGGCTTTATGAAAAAGATCACTTTATTTACACATACGATTTCGGAGACGATTGGAGGCATAAAATAGCCTTGGAAAAAATATTGACACCCCATGAGGCGGTGAACAGGAATTCACAACCGGTAATATGCCTCAAGGCAAAACGGGCCTCTCCCCCGGAGGACTGCGGAGGAGCTCCGGGATATTTCGGTATACTGGAATTACTGTCCGATCCGGATCATCCTGAATTTGAAGAACTCGCTGAATGGCTGGACCCGAATTTCAACCCGGAATTCACCGATTTGGATGAGATTAACGAAATACTGAAGGATGAATTCGAGTAATCATGCGGGGAAATACCCGGCAGAGCTTGAGTTTTTTAAACGGACCGCCGGATTGAAAATGAAAGGTATCTTATGTGGTCACCTGTCAATCGTCATAACACATGGTGATTTTGACCATACCGGGAATGCCGCCTATCTTCAGCAAGCGTATGAGGTAAAAATTGCAGTACATAATGATGATGTAGAAATGACTGAAAAAGGGGATATGTTTTCCAACCGCAAACAACCAAATATTCTTGTTCAGAAGATTGTACCATTGCTCTTTGGATTTGGCAGAAATGAAAGATTCAAACCAGAACCATTCACACTGGAACAATTGAAAGAGAGTATTGAAAATAAATGAATCTGATATCTTGATTTCGATTGCAGCGGAATTGGCTATCGCCAAAGGACTAATTGATTATAGATTTCCGGGTGAGGGTGTTTCAACCAACATTGTCGTCGCGAAAAATCCAGTTGTGAGGGCGCCAGAGGTCAATTAAAGAAAAGGCGGAGCCCGTCGTCCGAGCCCCGCTTGTCTGCTACCAGAGCTGGTGGACCAGAGCTTTAATCCTCTGTTCGTAAATGGTGTCAATTTTACCGTGCACCGACGCGTCGAGGGGCGCAAGTCCGGCCGCCGTGAGATTCGATTCCAGATGCTCGGGTTTGGAAGCGCCGGGAATGATGGTGGAAACCTCAGGATGATCGAGAATCCATCTCAGGGCGACAGGGGCCAGATTATCCTGACCGGGGAATACGGCTTTGAGTTCATCGACGGCATCAAGTCCGGTTTCAAATGGAATGCCGGAAAAAGTCTCACCCTTGTCGAATGCCGCACCGTCACGATTGTAAGTCCGGTGATCGTCGGGTCCGAATTCGGTGCTCCGGGAATAGCGCCCGGTGAGCAGGCCGCTGGCCAGAGGAACCCGGACGATGATACCGACGTCTTTCTTTGCCGCTTCCTTGAAAAAAAGCTCGGCGGGGCGTTGGCGGAACATGTTGAAGATAATCTGTACCGTGGTGACATTTGAAAATTCGATGGCCTTGAGGGCTTCTTCCACTTTTTCCACGCTCACCCCGAGATTCAGAATCTTACCTTCATCCTTGAGCCGGTCGAAAAGTTCGAAGATTTCCGGCCGGTAATACACTTCCACAGGAGGACAGTGGAGCTGGACGAGATCCAGGGTCTCCAGTCCGCTGTTTTTCAGGCAGCGCTCCACATAGTCCCTGAGAACATCCGCTGTATAACCTGCGCTGACATGAGGATCAACGAATCGTCCCACCTTGGTTGCCGTGTATATTCGATCGGAGTGCCGCCGAACCACCCGTCCGACGGCGGCTTCACTGGCTCTGTCCTCGTAGACATCGGCGGTGTCGATGAAGTTCACCCCGGCATCAATAGCTTTCTCCAATATAGATTCCGCCAGTTTGTCGTCGAAGCCGCTGCCCCATTTGCCGCCAACCTGCCATGTTCCCAATGAAATTTCACTGATTTCGAATCCGGTTTTACCTAATCGTCTTTTATTCATAGACTTATATATGGATGACCTCTGACGCTATGTCAATAAAGCTGGCCTGGATAACCGATCTTCATCTCGATTTTCTTGAGAAAAAGGATCCCGGGGCATTAAAGCGCCTCAGGGCGGCCCTGGATCGGGAAGGTGCCACAATCGTTCTCCTGGGAGGAGATATTGCCGATTCAAGGACATTCGAGGACGGCCTGAAGCGCTTCGCTGAATCCTGCGGGCGCCCCCTCTACTACGTACTGGGAAATCATGACTACTATTTCGGTTCCGTCGCCGATGTGCGGGGCAGGGCGGCCGCCCTGGAAATTCCGGGAGTTTACTGGCTGCCGAAAGTTGGAATAGTGGAATTGGATGAAGAAACGGCACTATTGGGGCACGGCGGCTGGGGTGATGCCCATCGCGGCGATCTTGCAGACTTCGTCATTCTTACAGACTATGCGGCCATCAGCGACCTGGCAGCCACCATCGAACGGGAAGATTTCTGGGTGAACGGATTCAAAA
>DAOVYP010000166.1 GCA_030635565.1 Spirochaeta sp.
GCTCCGAAGCCTCAGAAATCCGAGTCAGTATAAAAACCGTTACCGCCGTCACCAGAAAGATTCCAAGGACAATTACGGCTATAGTCAGAACTCTTCTCATGTTTACATTCACACCACCATCATATCCGCTTGATCGCCATGAAGAAACCATGCAGCCGGACTAGTCCGTTCCCGACCTTGGGGTTATCATCCATATTCAGAGGTAACCACATGCCCGTCAATCTTAATGGCCGATCCCTGCTGACCCTGCGCGACTTCACTCCGGATGAGATCAGGTATCTTATCAATCTATCCATGGACCTCAAAGCAAAAAAACGTTCCGGTATCCACGGAAATACTCTGGAAGGCAAGAACATTGTCCTTATTTTCGAGAAAGCCTCTACACGTACCCGCTGTGCTTTCGAGGTGGCCGCATATGATGAGGGAGGAAATGTTACATTCCTCACCAACAGCCAGATGGGAGTAAAAGAATCCATCGAGGATACAGCCAGGGTACTCGGCAGGTATTACGACGGAATAGAGTTCCGGGGCTACCGGCAGGAGACGGTGGATAATCTGGCCCGCCATGCCGGAGTTCCGGTCTGGAACGGCCTGACCGATCTCTATCATCCCACTCAAATTCTGGCCGACCTGATGACGATGCAGGAACAATTGAAGAAGCCCTTTCAGAATATGAAGCTCTGCTTTGTCGGAGATGCCCGGAACAATATGGGAAATTCCCTGATGATCGGTGCTGCCAAGATGGGTATGAAATTCACATCAATTGCGCCGCCGTCCCTGTTCCCGAGTGAGGATATCGTCAACTACGCCAGACAGGTGGCAACTGAAACCGGAGCCGTTATCGAAGTGACTGATGAAATCGGTGTGGGAGTCAAAGGATCTGACGCAGTTTATACAGACGTATGGGCGTCGCTGGGGGAAGAAGATAAATTCGCCGAACGTATCGCTCTTCTCCAGCCCTATCAGGTGAACAACGCTCTGATGAATAAAACCGGAAATCCCGAAACTCTTTTCATGCACTGCCTGCCGTCCTTCCATGATACGAACACTCAAATCGGTATCACTGTGAAAGAAAAACACGATCTTGATTCCATGGAAGTGACTGACGGTGTGTTCCGTTCCCGTAACTCGGTGGTGTACGACCAGGCGGAAAACCGGATGCACACTATCAAAGCCGTGATGGTGGCCACCTGCGGTAAACTCTAGGAGTTGAAAGCGGATATGGCGGAGATTATCAGAGCCACCCGGGCGATCATTCACCTTGACGCCCTCAAGGCGAACCTCGATAACATCAGGAATGTGATTCCAGCCGGAACTGCAGTCTGCGCCGCCGTCAAGGCCAATGCCTACGGCCATGGGGTTCTGCCTGTAGCCCGGACCCTTCGCGATTCCGGGGTTGAAGTACTGGGTGTCTCCTCCCCCTTTGAAGGACAGGAACTCCGGGATGGAAGTGATAAGGGGAGAATCCTTCTCCTTGTGCCCACAGTGCCTGAGGAAATTCCGCTGACTCTTGCCGCCGGGCTGGAACTCATGGTGACCGGCGAAACATATCTACAGTCCCTGGAAGAGGCTCTGACCGGTATGCCGGAAGCCGGACCGGTCTCAGTTCATCTGAAGGTGGACACCGGTATGGGCCGGGTGGGCTGCCGACCCGAAGAAGCTGTCGGCCTGGCCCGTAAAATCACCGCCCATCCCCATATGGTCCTCACCGGGATCACCACACACTTTCCCTCTGCGGATTCAGATGTACCGGAAGATATCGCATTCACAAGGAAACAGGCTGAGCGCCTGAAAGCGGTGGTGGAAGAAATCCGCTCGGCAGGTATTGATCCCGGTGTCATTCATGCCGCCAACTCCGGCGGGATCGCTTTGAGTCCCGAAACCGCATTCGATATGGTGCGGCCCGGGATCGCCCTGTACGGATACGGCGCGCCCATTCGTCAAGGGCGCCCCCTGAAACCAGTGATGGAGCTGAAGACACGAATCACGGCACTCAAGAAAGTTCCTCCCGGAACAACGGTTTCCTACGGCCGTACCTGGAAATCATCAAGTGAGTGCTGGATTGCGACTCTTCCCGTCGGATATGCCGACGGCTATTCCCACCTGCTCTCGAATCGGGCCCGGGTACTGATAGCAGGTAAACGCCATCCTGTAGCGGGAACGGTCTGCATGGATCAGTTGATGGTGGATCTGGGACAGGATACCGATGTACGCCTCCATGACGAGGTGGTCCTTTTCGGACCGGATCCGGAGGGTCCCGATGCCGAGGAACTGGCTGATATCATCGGTACGATTTCCTATGAGATTACATGCGGCATCAGCGCCAGAGTCCCAAGAGTTTACATCGATTAGAGTGCTCCCCACCTGTCTCAACATATTCTCATTGCACTGAAAGGCCCTTTCAGATTGTCAGTATCAGGGTAATCATAAAAGGCGTCAGCAAGGTCAGTACAACGCCGCTGAACAGGGCAGGCACGGCCCAGGCCCGCCCGGCGCTCTGCACCGTGGCCGCCAGCGTGGTATCCATCGACGTCGCCCCACCGGCCGCCGCCGGTGCAGCCGGGCCGGCCGTTTTCACCAGCAGCGGTGCAAAAAGCAGCGTCAGGATTTCCCTGGATATGTTCGATAACAGGGCGACTGCCGCCCAGTCACTGCCGGAGAGCTCCCGTATCATCAGACTGGAAAGACTGTAATATCCAAAACCGGCCCCGACCGCCATGGATTCCCGGATCGTCAGGGACGGCCACAGGAGGGCCGTCACCAGGGTTCCCGACAGAGTCCCGATTACAATAGCCAGGGGAAGCAGTACCAGCCTGATGCCGTGTTTTTTTACCATGGTAAAGGCCGAAGGATCGGCGCCGGCTCCGATACCCACCAGGAACATAAGCAAATAAAGGACGGCGCTTGCCGGGTCGAAGGGAATTTCCGGAAGACCGGGTATCAGGGCTCCGGCCGGCAATCCCAGCATAAAAGCGGCAGCGGTGATGAAAGGAATCAGACTTCCCGGAACCGTCTTCCATCTCCCGCTTCCGGATCCTCCGGCTGAAATGGCTCGTACAGGTACGATACTCATCCCCGGCCGTCCCACCATCAGCCTGGCGGCCAGGACACTGCCGATTATTGCCGCAACCGCCAGGACAAAACCCTTCACCCCCAGTACGGGCAGCTGGGCCAGTAGAACTCTGTCGCTCCCGATGCCGAACCCAAGAAGGAAGAGCAGAAGCCGGACGATCCATGTCGTGACCGGGTCCAGTATGGAAAACAGGCGGGGGCGGCCGCGGAGAACGAAACCGGCGGCCATACCGGCGATCATGGCGAGTAATAAAGACAGCATAATTTATTGATCTGTTATCCGGGGTCGGAGACACAATCTCTCAATGGGAACCATACCTCGATTATATCGCCCGGATCAGGGTATTGACCACCGAGAGCCGACCGTTAATAACCTCAAGTCCCCGGGCTTAAAAGTTCGGGAGTAAAAAATGAGGGGCTGAAGTGGCAAAAACAGGTCAATTTCCGATACCGCCGAATACGGCAATTTTTTTCGCGCGTGTCAGCGAAACCCCGGTAATTGAATGAAGGAATTCTGAGCCAAATCGCTGCAAAATACTTCTTTGATTCCGACAATAATGAGCTGATGTTGTTCCCGAATGAAAAGTTTGTGAAGATTCAGGTTGGATTCCCGGACACTGAGCCACCTTATTCGGCTACTCACAATATCAATGAAGGTATTCATTGATACCGTTGGTTTCATTTCCGCAACCTGCGGGAAGCTGCGGCCAATTGAATCTTTCTCCACTGCACTTACTCAGGTTTTGAAATGACTCTAATTCCTCTCATTTGATTGGGGTAAAAGTTTAATTGTAAAAAATACAATAAATGCGACCGATAGCATAATTTTTCACGATTATTATTGACGTTAATTGCCGCATGTTATACTTTTCAAACATAAGCATTGTTTTCAAGCTTATTTTAACCAGCAAGGAGCTATTTATGGCAAGACCAAGAAAGACCCTCAAGTATGCAGATGTTTTGAATCCCCTCAGCGTTGACGATTTAAAACAACTGAAAAATGAGATCACCGCAGAGATCCGTATCAAGGAACGGGAAATAATCAAGGCAAAGACCGAAGAAAACGCCCGGAAAATCCGGGATAAAATCCGCATCGGTAATAGAGTCACTTTCAATCAGCGCGGCGCCGGAGGCGGATCGGTCAAAGCCGATGTTATCGGTATCTTCGCCGATAAGGTTCAAGTGGAAGTCGACGGACGAAAGCGTTCGGTTGCATTGATTCGCGTCGAGAGCGTCGATTAAAATAATTTACCATTTTGAAACATCGGACCGGCTCGAAAGAACCGGTCTTTTTAGTTAATAATCATCCGTATGTGTATACGAACAATACAATTGGGCCTTACGGGTCTTGATATCACAGTACTTGGATTCGGCGCCTGGGCCATCGGTGGTCAATGGGAATACGGCTGGGGGGAGCAGGACGATGACGATTCCATTGCCACCATGCGTGCAGCCATCGAAAAAGGCATCAACTGGATAGATACCGCCCCGGCTTACGGGCTGGGACACTCCGAAGAATTAATCGGACGCATGCTCAAAGAGCTGCCGGCTTCGGAAAAGCCGCTGATTTTCACCAAATGCGGCCTGATCTGGAATGAAAGCACCGGGAAAGTACTTTCCGATATATCGCCTGTCTCGATCCGCAGAGAAGTCGAGACGAGTCTGCGCCGCCTGAAAGTTGATGTCATCGATTTGTATCAGATTCATTTGCCCGTCCCCGATACGGAGATTGAAGCTGCATGGGAAACCATGGCGGATTTAAAAAAAACTGGAAAAGTCCGGCATATCGGTGTCTCCAATTTTCGGTTTCTCAGTTGGAGCGTGCTTCATCCATCGCTCCGGTGGAGACCCTCCAACCGGAATATTCACTGCTTGCCAGAGATATTGAAACGGAGATTCTTCCCTGGTGCGCTGTACACAATACGGGCGTTATCTGCTATTCACCCATGGGCTCGGGAATGCTCAGCGGTAAAATGACCCGGGAGCGGATCGCCGCCCTGCCCGACGATGACTGGCGTAAAGCCAAAAGCGATATGCTGAAAGAACCTCATCTATCCTATAACCTCGCCCTGGTTGATGAACTCAAAAAAATCGGCGATCCATACGGCCGAAGTGCCGGTGAAATCGCCATCGCCTGGGTGCTCTCGAAATCTGAGGTTTCTGCTGCCATCACCGGCATGCGTCATCCCGGACAAACGTCCATCACTGCTGCAGCCGACGTGATTCTCGACGATAATGACCTGGATAAAATCAACCGGTTTTTTAAGGAGAATTCGATATCATGATAATGAAAGCTACTCCAGTCGCCGCAGGCGGTCTCTGAGGCGGGCGGCTCTTTCATAATCCTCTTTGTCTACCGCCTTGGAGAGCTCATCGGTGAGGCGTTCCTTAAAACCTTTCGGGCCATGTTGACTGGAATCAGCGTCCCGGACCTGGGAGAGAACCCGGGACAGGTGTTGAAGTGAACGGAGCTTTTCGAATTCAAAAATGGGGGTGGACACGGGTGGTAATGCTTCGATGTCCTTCCTCCCCTTTTCCAATTCCTCCATGGCTCGGTCCGTTTTATCATCCGCCAATTGGATCATGGCCCTTGAGATGGCGTTCATTCTCCGGATATAGGGCCGGTACTGCAGCATTTCTGTCTGATTCTCGCTTTTATAGTGCTGTTCCAGAAGCCTGCTGATTTTCA
>DAOVYP010000243.1 GCA_030635565.1 Spirochaeta sp.
CCAAGCGTTCCAACTATGTTGAACGAACTCCTGGATATGCCAAGGCCGTCCTTGATGCATACCGTGTCGGTCTTGTTCCTGGAGAAGTGATCATCATCGCCAATGCTTACGGAATCAACTCCATGTGTATTGACACAGTGCTGGAGGCGAAGAAACGTCAGATGATCACTATCGGCATTACATCCAAAGGGTTTGCGGATACGTTGGCAGCCGATCATCCATCACGGCACCCAAATGGTCGAAATCTGTATCAGGAAGTGGAACACTTCATCGACTGTCATCTCCCTTACGGTGATGCAGTAGTCGAGGTTGAAGGAGCCATTCAGAAAATCGGACCAATTGCGACGATGTGCAATGTTTTTGCCGTGAACTTGCTGGTAATTGAGACGGTGAAACAATTGGTCGTCCTCGGTATCGATCCACCGTTATGGATGAGCGCAAATCTCCCCGGCGGTGACGAAGCTAACAAGACCTACGAGGAGAAGTACATACCACGGATACGACACCTGGGCTGAAGATAGACAGATCAGTCTCAACCTGCATCACCAGATGATCGATTTGCCCTAATACTTCCGGTGTGTTGCTAGAACAGAACGTCGGGTTACATGATATTCCTGAGACCCGCACTGGAGTTGATCTGCTTGAAAAGGGAGGAGGTAATCGAGCTTCCTTTTGGTGTAGTAGTCGATGAAGAATGTCTGGGAGAAGAAGCTCTTATGACAGGATTTGTAGAGCAATCCGGGCACCATCCTGATGATTATGGTGAGATAAAGGAAGATATTCCGGTACCAATTGGTGGTAGAGGACACCGCAATGGTATTAATTGTGACAAGGTGGAGACACTTTGCAGCCATTAAAAGCAACCCATGGCCGACAACAGCAGGCCGGCACCGACACTGCAGGCGGTCTCGGTTCGCAGAATACGCCGGCCCAGATGAAGACGGATAAAACCCCGGGAATCGAGAACCCCTCTTTCCCTGTCACTCCAGCCTCTTTCGGGTCCAACCGCCAGAACAGCTTCATTGATGTTCACCTTCCATTTACCGAATGAACTCAGCCCGTCTTCGTTATCCAGTGCGATAAGAGCCTCATCGGTGGGCAGATCTTCCAGAGCCCTCTCCAGGTTCGTGCCGGTACGGACCGCCGGAAGAAGGGTACTGACACCCTGGACGGCACCCTCAATGACAGCATTCCGCCACAATCCGTCCCGCCATAATTTGCTGGTAAGATAAGATTTCTCGTTCAAATCAGTGGAACATATGCGAATTTCCCTGACTCCGATACTGCTCATATCTTTCAACAGACGCCTGGCGACAGGTGGACGGGGGCATCCGAGAATCAGGGTAAGGGGCTGCAGTGGAGGGGGATCCTCAATTGGAATGAAAGTCCACTTCCAGCCCTCCGAACCCCGGGTAATTAGCCGTCCGAGACCGATCCGGCCGCCGATTATACCCGCGGTAAAATCATCCCCCTCGTTCAGTTTGAGAATATTCCTGATATGAACCGCACGCGGATCATCGTAACTGAGATCCGCAGCCAATTCATCTTCGTCAAAGAGGATAAGATTCATATACTCCGGATTATACGACTGCCCCGGATATTGCGATACCTGTAGATTCAGGGTATCTTGAAAGGGGGAAAGGGCCTTGTGCCTTTTTCCGCCTTATCTTTCCTCCTCCCCCGGGGAGACGCGTTGCGTGTCCTCGGGGGCCTTTTTTTGCCCTGGGAGTGCAAGACCTCTGTTATAACCCAATGAGTCAGGATAAGGAAGCCCGGCTCACGAAAGCGCTGCTGCCGCAGCGATCGTGCCCGGGAAGTTATCTTCGTACCATGGTTTTCGCGGCGGCGGTAGAGAGAAATCGCCGGCGCGGGCTTTTGCCTACCCGTGTGAGGTCCAGACGATCCGCATCCCAGCAGCATCCTATGGTCGGATTTCCGGTGGTATGCCCGTCTGTATGGTCACGGCAGGCGATCAGCAACAGATTGAATCGGTCATCATTGAGATGTATTAATATGTTGCGTATTTCAGTCGCTGCAGCTGCGGCTCTCCGCCCGTGTGATGGATCATGCCCCTCATTTCTACGACGGCAATCATGAAGGACTGCAAAAAGTTGAACGACAATGCTGTCGGCATCCGGTGTTCTTTCCGCAAGGTTCAACCCATGCCGGTGAACTCTATCCCAATGCTCGAATCCATGTATTGAGGTTCTTCCTAATTTGAATTGCCTGAGAGCCCAATCCCGGACGGCAGAAATATTTGTTGTGATCATATAACCGTCATTTGTTTTCGTACTCCTGCACTTCATCATTCACGAATTCGAGGGGAACCCCCGCCTGGGCAAAGAGTTCCTCGGATTCGGTTCCTGCGTGGTATTTGCGTTCGCAGAGTACCCGCGAGATCCCGCAGCTTATTATGAGCATGGCACAGGTGCGGCAGGGGGTCATCCTGCAATAAAGGGTGGCTCCGTCAAGGGCGACGCCCCTCTTGGCGGCCTGGCAGATGGCGTTCTGTTCTGCATGGACGGTACGGACACAATGCTGTTTTTCTTCACCGTTGGTATGAACCACGGTGTTATAGAGATGACCGACTTCATCGCAGTGAGGGAGTCCCGGAGGGGCGCCGACATAACCCGATGCCAGTATCTGGCGGTCCTTGACGATGATGCAGCCGCTGCGGCCCCGGTCGCAGGTGGCCCGCATTGAGATCGAGTTTGTCACCTGCATAAAATATTCGTCCCAGGTGGGCCTGATGTGCTGATCGCTCATGTCGCTTCCCTCCACTGATTCTTCACTATATCATGACTGTCATGGATGGTGACCTCTCCCGCGCCTGGAAGCGCTTGAAGAAGATAAATGGTTGGGATGATACCGAAGGTATCACCGCAGAACTCCGTGAGATGATGATCCGGTTCGCACCAGTACCACCGGGGATGGCCGAGGAACTGGCGGATTTCTTTATCCCGGAGCCTGTGGATGAAAATGTGATATACAAAACTGAAGAAATACTCGAGTTGCTCTCAGGAACCTGGGTTCCAGAGAACAGCGCGCTGGAAGAAGAAGACTGGAAATTCCTGACAGAGCAGGTAAATGCCTGGGCTCTGGAAATGGACATGGATATCGTTACCGATGTCATGAAGGTCGTGGTGAATCGTGGTGGCTTCTCGGAGGAATAATGAAGCCCATCCGGTCGAAGACCGTTCTTATCAGGCGTAAATTTCTGGATTCATGGTTTATTTCCCGGGCGGGAATGAACCTTTACAGGGGTTGCGTCCATGACTGTCTTTATTGCGACGGTCGAAGCGAAACCTACAGGGTTGAAGGTGATTTCGACAGGGATGCCGTGTACAAGGAGAACGCCGTCGATGTGCTTGCCAGGGAACTCGATCCACGGCGTCGGCGGAAGCCCTTCAATCCGGGTTACGTCTTTATCGGCGGGGGTGTGAGCGATTCCTGGCAGCCCGCGGAGAAAGAACTCAAGCTCACCCGGAGAGTGCTGGAACTCTTCAAGATTTTTCCCTACCCACTGCTGCTGCTGACAAAGTCATCGTTGATTCTCAGGGATATTGACCTCCTGACGGCCCTGAATGCCGAATGCCGGGTCACTGTGGCGGTCAGCTTGTCTACCGTCGATGAAAGGCTCAGCGCCATCCTCGAGCCGGTTGCCTCGCCTCCGGCCGAGAGGCTGGAAGTGGTACGGAAAGCGAAAGAGGCCGGATTGGGAGCGGGAGTCATGCTTCTTCCCGTCGTTCCCATGATTACCGATCGGCCGGAGCTCCTTGATGCCTCTTATACCGCCGCAGGGGAGGCCGGCGCCGATTTTGTTGCAGCGGGTCCGATGACCCTCAAACAGGGCCGTCAATGGAACCATTTCATGGCAGGCATTGAAGAACATTTCCCCGAAGCCGCCGCTGCTTATGGAAAGGTATACGGAGCCGTCCCCGATCGCTGGGGGAATCCCTCAAGCTCCTATTACGAATATTTCGGCCCGCTGGTTCATGAGATCGCCTCTCGCCACGGTCTGCCCAGGCGTATTCCCGCCCGGCTTTTTCCTGACAATCTGAGCGAAGCCGAGCGGGCCATGGTGATTCTGGATCAGATGGGCGGGCTGTGCAGGGAACGGGGACTCACTTCCACATTCGGGTGGGCTGCCCGGTCACTCTCCCGGTTGGATGTTCCACTTGAATCCCCTGAGGGATGGAAGAATCTGAGGATGCTGGGCGGGGTGGGGTCGGCCACCGAGCGAATAATCAAAGAAATACTGGATACGGGATGCTCCCGGTCATACGAGCGTTTACTGGTTGGAGGGAATCTTTCAGGTTAGCTGGGGATAGCGGAGAGTTGCCGGATCAGCCGTTATTGTCCCGTTGAACATTCCGAAACTGTGGAATCAATCTCGGGACATGGCGGGCATATTCCGCGTATTCATCTCCGAAAGTTTCATGCAGGCCTTTTTCTTCATGATATGTTCCCAACCACAGGTAAAGACTTGCCGCCGCTGACAATGCAAGGGCGCCGACACTC
>DAOVYP010000258.1 GCA_030635565.1 Spirochaeta sp.
GAAAAAGCAGAAGAGACGGAAGAGGCAGTAACGGAAACCGACTTGTCCTGATTCCCAATCGAACGAGAGGAATGAAACTACCGTTTCACTCCCGAGTGAGTGCAAGGGGAGAAAGGCAGCAGCTTTTCATTCGGAGGGCTCCCGGGTTGAGACCAAAATTATTCGGTCTTCTTCTTTTATTCTCATCCATCGGTTACAGCGTTTTCCCGGAAACCTGGAATAATGCATTAACCCTTGAGAACTCAGGTGATATTTCCGGTGCAAGAGCACTGTATATAACCTGGCTCGATGAAAACCCCGGTGTCTCCGGTTATGCTGATGTACTGATTCATGCCGCATCGTTATATGACAGCCCGCTTGATGCGATAGGGTTGATGGAAATTTATTCCACCAGGACGCCGCACACTGACTCTTTCGGGATTTTTGCCAGGATGGCCGCATTGGAATCGTCTCTGGGTTTGCCGAGGGAAGCCGCAGAACATTTCGAGTTAGCTTCCCGAATTGGAGGGACCGCAGGTGACCAGTGGCTCCTTGAAGCCCTGGCTTTGAGGTTCGGAATGGGTGAGTATCCCGAGGTGAGAACGGGTGGTTTGAGATTGTCGAAAATGACCGATAACGCTTTCATTATGGATGAATCGTTTGCATTGGCGTCATTATCTCTGGCGCTTGAAGGCAAGGCTGATGAAGCTCTGATTGAAATTGAATCTCATATCAGAAATCATTCAAAGATCCACTCACCACTTGTATGGCTGGCGATGAGGGATATTGCCGCGGCATCCGGAGATTCAGAGAGGATACATCAATCTATCGATGCCCTGCATGAAGAATTTCCGTCATCTGTTGTACATTACCTCGTTACAGCCAGGATTCTGGAGTGGATTTCACCGGCGGCTTATATTTTAGGAATTGATTCATATTCAGGTAATTCCGTCCAGACCGGTGCTTTTCGAAGCCGGGACGGTGCCGCCTCGCTGCGCATGAGACTGGAAAACGACGGTTTTACCGCCTGGATTGAACAGAACGGAGATATCTGGAAAGTACTGGTTAACGATCCGGACGGCGATGTTGTCTCCAGGCTGGTCGCCGGGGGGTATGACTCGTTGTTCATGGGGAAATAATTTCGATCTGTTCGAAACGTCCCCATGCGGCGCCTGTTGCTCGGATGCTGTCAACATGCAGCTGTGCGGGGGATAGCGACAGGGAACGGATAATTCGGGTCTGGTCCCTGTCTTCCTCATAATCGACGATCCAGTTAATCGTCTCTTCCACGGCTCCGTTTTTTTTCATGAATTGAATTTGAAGCACCAGTTTCTCTCCCAGAGAGAACAATGATGCTGTTCCGATTCGTGTCTTGCCACCATCGATCCACTCGATACGGGGCATATCAAAAACAATTTCGGTACCACCGGGGCTTCTCCATACACCGGTGAGTTCCAGTGGAGAAAGTAATGGTGCAAGGGATGACTGGGAGGTTAAAATTTGTTGAAGTGCCGGTCCGAGACGTCGATACACACCGTTCCAGTTCGTTGCGGCTCGCCATAGCTCAATGCGCTCCCAGGATTCGGCACTTATCGAGACTGTATCAAACATGCTGGGAATCACGGCGTTATTGACACGGGTGTAAAGACGTTTAGCAGTCGTTCGGTGACTTGTTCCCCAGGTGAAGATTTCCTGAATGGATCCGTCATAAAACAGTATTTCCCTTGTATCAGGATCAAAGTAGAGCATATCAAGAAACGAGCCTGTTCCGGTTTCTCTGTACCATGCGCCTCTGAGATACTCCTCGTAAACCTCAACATCTCCTGAATATACCCGCCCGATACGTTCCTCAAGGATAGTCTCTCCCTTGACGTTTCTTGACTCTCCCTGCCGGTATATGAAGGCTCCGGGGACCCATTGCCAATCGGTTTCGATGAGATCCATGCTGTTGTCGGACATCGGATCCTTTTTCTGCACGACGATTCGATAGGGTACACCGGCGCTCAGTCCGCTGTAGTAACCGGGAGATCTGTCGGCCGTTACAATGTCGATATTTCCATTGATGGCCAGGCTGAATACCAGTTTAAAGTCGTCAACTTCACCTTTTTTTGATACGGCATAAACATCGGTGACATGATGTCCTCTTTCATCGAAACCGGCGACGATAATATCGTTTCGACCGTTGCCTGTCAGATCGTCCGACCGCAATATAATTCCAGTGAGAGTTCTGGTACTCAAGGGGGCGGTCCAGACGATGTCATATTGGTTCCTGATCGGATTGGTGGAAGCGATCATGAGTTCAAGGGCCGCTTCGTTATTGTCCAGGGGCAACGCGACGAGAACCTGTTCATCCGACTGTTCAAGATCGAGGTTGCCGTCCAGCATGGCCAGGATGTTGTAGTTCTCACCCGGATTGACCAGTGGGAGAACAGCTTCTTCCTCGCTGATTCCCCGATACCCGCTACGATCTTCGCTTTCGGTTCCGGATTCAGTAAAAGGGGTGAGTATACCGCCGCTCATTGGCTCGGGAGAATCAACAGGGCGGCGGCAGGAGGTCAGCAACAACAAAGTCATTGCGGCGATTACAACAGGGAAGCTTTGGGAAATTATCATGTTCTGAATTATGAGAAGTACGGGCGTATCGCTTCAAGGACTTCATCCTGAATTTCGATGAAGAGCTTGTCGAATCCGAACCCGGCTGCGGTTTTATGACCTCCGCCTCCGAAAGAGTGTGCGATAGCCGCACAATCCACCTCACCTTTCGATCGGATGGAACAGCGTTTAATACCCAGTATGTTTTCCTTTAAGAATACGGAAACCCGAACTTTTGCACATTGAAGTGGAATATTCACAATTTCCTGGCTTTCATCATAATCGGCACCTGATGCGATGAGTGTTTCTCTTGGCATAATCTGTACAGATACCCGGTCCTTTTCATGAAGAATCATGGTACTGGTCACCAGGGAATGCAGCATGAGTGCTCCTTTGGATTTACTTTCGTACAGTTGAGTGAATATCTCATTGGGAACGGCGCCGCTGGAAACAAGAATCTCCGCTATCCGGAATGTCCCGGCCTGAGTTTTGGGATATATAAAGGATCCGGTGTCATAAACGATTCCGGTATACAAGGCAACCGCGACATCCTTTTTGAATCCCACTTTCATGGATTCGAGTATTCTGAAAACCATTTCACAGGTGGACGACGAATCCGGAACAAGCCAACTCCGGTACTCAAGAATGTTTTTTGGGCTGTGATGATCCAGAACGACGATATCAAGACAACTGTTCAGTACAGAATCCGCGATGGATCCGATATTCGTGGGTTCGGTATCCAGAACGACCAGGGTCCAGTTTGACAGATCGTCAGGATAATCCCCATCGACACCCAGTGTTCTGATGAGTTTATTCTGATCGAAAAAAGCGTATTTGGATGAGATGGGATCGGAGTTGAGAATCCTAACTTTCTTGCCGAGATCCAGCAGTGTTGAACAGAGTGCATATTCAGCACCAAGTCCGTCACCGTCGGGTGATTCGTGGGTGGTGAGAAGAAATTTGTCGTTTTTATCGAAGAATTCACAAATGTCATCAAGAGTCATATGTAAATTCAATATAATGGGTTAATTGATGAATTTCTAACACAAAGGACTAATCTCTCTTGAATTACATGCCTGACTGCATCATTCCAGCCGCCGGACGCTCCCGTCGCATGCGTGGATGGAAACCCGGGTTGCCATGGGGAGACGTTACTATGGTGGAAAAAGTTATCTCCGAGGCAGTGACGGCCGGATGCCGCGTTATTGTTACAGGCGGATTCCGTTTTTTCAGACTCACGAGGATACTGAAAAAATTTCATAATAGTGACAATGGTGACAACGTGATTCTTGTCAGGGCCCGGAGCTGGAGGAAGGGAATGGATGTTTCGATTCGCTCAGCATTAAATGAGATAAGCTCTGATCGCTTCTTCATCGTACCGGCCGACATGCCACTGATAAAGAGTGATGATTATCAGCGGCTGGCGAATATCAATAGTGCGATGGTAATCCGGCCTGCATTCGCCGGGAAGAGGGGACATCCGGTTTTATTGGACAGCAAAATCGCACTCGACCTCAGGATGTCGCCTGCGGGGACTCCGGTGAGAACTGTTCTTGAGAAATACAAGACTATTACAGTCCCCTGGGGACATGAAGGCGTCATCAGGGATTTCGATACACGTTCTGAATACGCCGCGTTCAAGCCCTGAAATTTCAAGAGGCCATTCCTGACGGAACAGCCTTTTCTGCAGATTACAGCGCCTGATGCCCTGGGGGGCTCAGTCGCTTCGGTTCGGCCATGTGCAAGTTACACTTGCCCATGGCCCTCACAC
>DAOVYP010000569.1 GCA_030635565.1 Spirochaeta sp.
GGGATCGGTGAGTTCCAGATTGAAACGGACCCGTCCGGCGGGTAACCGCAGTGCGGCCAGGGTCTTTTCCATATTCAGAATCCGGGCCTGTTTCCAGGATGCGGCCCTCATTTCATTCCTGTGCTTCCCTCCCTCGGAAATTTCCCGGGTACGTAACGGGCGTTTCAGCAGATCCTGTATCTGAATGCCCCAGGGCTCCCGCAGCTTGAAGGTATTCACCTGATCGCCGAGGTTTTTTATCAGGGAAAGAAGCTCGATGAGCCCCTCGTAATCCCGGTACGCCATCCACCAGATGTCGTATGGACCGCTCTCGCCCATGGGTTTGGCCCAGAAGTGATGGGAGAGCCTGCCCTCTTCATCCTCGAATCCAAGACCGAACCCCTGTTCGGACTCGGCCACGATAATTCCCCAGAATCCGTCCAGGGGGATTTTCACCAGTCCGTGATGAAAATGACGTTCGGCGATATTGGCGGTCATCCTGGGGATGTCCTTTGGCGTCAGTCTCACCGGTGGACGCTTCAGCCGGGGAACATTCAGACTCAGGGGATCCAGTGCGACGGTATGGATGTACGGGAAGTTACCGAAGCCGAGTTTGTCATAGAATCCCTGGTCGAAAATCCCCAGGCCGGCGACGGCATCACCTTCAACGGCGGCTCTCATCACGACCCGGGCGGTAAGTTCTCCGGCGGATCCCTGCCGGCGCAGCAGCCGGCCGACGACAACACAGGTAACGGCCCGAAAGGGAAGTTCTGTTTTCAGCAGGACTATGCTCCCCCGATGAGTGGTGACCAGACACTCGGCTTCACCCTTGTATTCCG
Source organism: Spirochaeta sp. (assembly GCA_030635565.1). Taxonomy (GTDB): domain Bacteria; phylum Spirochaetota; class Spirochaetia; order DSM-2461; family DSM-2461; genus UBA2779. Next base: position 819 of record DAOVYP010000569.1, read on the forward strand.
CGACATCGGCGGTTCCGCATCCGATGAACCCCCGGAACGCCTCCAGGGACTTTTTGTTTTTTTTCGGATCGGGCCAGCCGCATTCCCGCCAGATACGGACAGCGGCCTTTTCGTCTTTTTTCGCATCGTAGGACCTGTAGGTCATGAACATACGCTACCACGGTATCGTGGAGGGGGAAAGACTTGAAGCTGAAGGCGCCAGAGGTCATTATCCACCCATGACTTCAACAGGCTTTGACTTCGATACCCGTATCAACCGCCGGGACAGCTCCAGTTACAAATGGGATTTCGGTAAACGCATCATAGGCCGGGAAGGCCTGCTTCCTTTCTGGGTGGCGGACATGGACTTTCATGCGGCACCGGCGATACTTGAGGCCCTGCACGAACGCATAGAGCACGGTGTCTTCGGCTACACGGCCCGGCCGGAATCCCTGGACGAGGCCCTCATCAACTGGCATTCAAGGCGTCACGGCTGGGACATCGATGGTACACAGATTCTCGAGGCTCCCGGAATCGTGCCGTTCATCCACATGTTCGTCCGTGAATTCACCAACCCCGGCGATTCGGTGATAATTCAGGAACCGGTTTATTACCCGTTCAGGCTGGCGATAGAGAACAACGGCCGTAAGGTGGCGGTGAACAGGCTTGTTCGTGACGATGCCGGCCATTGGGCCATGGACCTCGACGCTCTCTCCAATCTTATCGATGAGAGTGGTGCGACAACGTTCCTGTTCTGCAGTCCTCACAATCCCGTGGGCCGGGTATGGATGGAGGATGAGCTGCTGAATCTTGCTGACCTCTGCCGCCGTAAAGCTGTGACTGTGGTGAGCGACGAGATTCATGCCGACCTGGTTCATCCGGGATACCGCCACATCCCCTGGCTCACAC
>DAOVYP010000451.1 GCA_030635565.1 Spirochaeta sp.
GCTCCCTGAGCAGGATTCGTTCATAATATGTCATGGCTTCGTCCCAATCTTCACGCAAGTAACTGATATTCCCTCGATTCATAAGTGCAGGAGGATAATCTCCACGGCTTAATGCCTTATTAAATTGTTCCTCTGCCTTATCAAGAAGCCCGTATCTGGCATAGAGGATTCCCAATCGATTATGAAGAATGGGACTGGATTCATCTTTTTGAATTCGTTCTTCAAGTTCAGCCACCTGCGGGGAGATTGACTTATCAACGTAGAGCACCATTTCCTCAACGTAAACGGAGAGAACCTCTCCTTCCTCCGGAAACGGAGTATCAGGAGCATCAGCCGCGAAAAAGACAGGAGTATAGGTTTGCCAGGCTTCCTGGACGGGGTAAATGGCGGCTTTGCCATTCTGGTTATGTTCTTTCCAGTTATGCGCACCAAGAGCCCAGGCATCCAGGAATCCGGCCTCTCTGTCGGTCATTTCCACAGGAATCCATATTTCATCCCCATGAAAAATCACATCGTCCACCGAGTTGAAATAAATACTCACATCATTTGCCGGAATTCCCGTATTGAATGCCGGAAAAATATGACCGGGAATCGTGACGAACGCCGTTTCTATGCCCATGGATTCCAGCAGTGAGCAATAAAGAACCGTCAGATCGTCGCAATCTCCCCCTCGTCTATCCAGAGTCTGTACAGGGAACTGCACATAATCCTGTGCACCACCGGTATTCGATAATTCTATATATGATGATGATGGATCGATGACATACTCCAATCCATAAAGACCCAGAGCGGTGTACTGCCCCAAAGCAGAGAGAACCGCCGGGCTCAAGGCCTGGCTGCCCTTATCCTTGATGGCACGATTGACATGCCGGGCGAATGAAATAATGACATCATCACGGGGTGTTACGAACGCCGCAGCTTTTCTGTCATCGTCCCAGGTGAGGGCATTCCGATTGGCGAATGATACGGGAATGATTTCAACTGCCTTGTATCGCTCGCCGTCCATGGTGTAAGTGACAGCAATTTCTCCGATTGCTTTATCTTCCTCGGTGATTGCCATGACATCATTTGAGAAGACCGCGTATAGATCGATAGAAATTGTCGCTTTACCACGAATGCTTTCATCTGTAGGACACGGAAATGGCGCATCCATGAACTGTCTGAGATAAAATGTGGCCTGCACATCTTCGATAGCGGTTATTTCCAGATTTGTCAGTTCAACCGATCCGAATGGAGCATTCTCATAATACTTGTAAAACACCGGGAATACCCGTTCAACTACCGGTTCTCCCAGTTCAAGACCCTTCCCGGGCGGGGCCGTCTTGGCTCCCTCCAGGATGTCGGATCGTAGGGGCTTGGATGCCAATATGACGTTTTCCCGTCTATCCTTACCTGTAAGATAGAAGGAGGCCTGAATACCGATTGAAATGCCCTGATATAATCCCAGGTGATACCGATAATCGGCCCAAACGGCCAGATCGATTCCGGGAGTCAGAAGAAAACCGACGGCAGTTCCGGCGCCTATGTTCCACGTCGTGCCCGGATTAGCGGAATCGGTATGGGGATTCCCATAAGAAAAACCGCCGAATACCGTCAGATCCACCGGTAATCTGGGGATCGGTCGAAACCTGTATCCGCTGCGCAGGGATGCTCCGAGGATTGAAATTTCATAACCGGCATCCGTTCCATGGTAGCCGTAATCTACGGCGCCGCCGATAAGAATGGATACCGATGGGAATTCATAGTTCATCCCCAGGGAGCCGGTAAAAGAGGAATTCCAGTAATCCGAAGATACCCCGATGGGGAAACCCACACCCGGACGGATATCCACAGCCAGGGAACCGGTTTCCTTTTCCGAAAGCGGAATGGATTGAGCCGTTGAAACCCCGGAACCGAACAGTAACAAACACAGGAGTACCAGAAGACCTGACGTCAATTTCATCATTAATCTCCAATAACAAATTGTATCACTAATCACTATTAATTTCATATTATTTGAAAAATTATCATATATAAAACGACACTACCAGTTTCATTGCCAGGACCATCAGATAATCGTTACAGTATGTCCCAAGGATTTAAATTTCTCATGCCAGACACCCCCATCGTCATCGCCGTTCTCAACGCCCGCTACAGCCACACGGCTCTGGGCCCGCGCTGCCTGCTGGCCAACATGGGCGATTTACGTTCACAGACTGTTCTTGAAGAATTTCTGATTCAGGATGACCTCTTGCGCGTTGCCGAGGTGATTCTTTCCCGAAACCCCCGGATTGTGGGACTGAGTGTATCCATCTGGAACGTATCTCCAACGGCCCGGCTCATCGCCCTGTTGAAACGGTTGAACCCCGGCATCCGCATCGTCATCGGAGGGCCGGAAGTCCGATGGGCGGACGCACCGATATACGGCGCCGATGTTCTCGTCAGGGGAGAGGGGGAACTTGTGTTCCCCGAAGTCTGTACCCGACTGCTGGCAGGCGAGGAAGTCCCTCCGGTATTGGACGGCGTCCTGCCGACTCTCGATGCCATCATCCTTCCCTATGACGATTACTCCGATGAAGCCCTCCGGCAGCGTATCATCTACGTCGAGTCGAGCCGGGGCCGCCCATTCTCCTGCGAGTTCTGCCTCTCATCCCGGGAAAA
>DAOVYP010000234.1 GCA_030635565.1 Spirochaeta sp.
CCCTCGGCTTCAATACATTCGGTTTGTGGAAATACTCCCGACATCCCAACTATGTCTGTGAAATGGGTCAATGGGCCATCGTGTCCCTCTACCCCCTGGCTGCAGGTCTTGCATGGTTCCCTTCGGGATCGGCGGTGATTGTTCTCGTTTCACTGTTCATCGGAAGCACAATCCTGGCCGAAGGCATCACAGGACGCAAATATCCCGGTTATGCCGCATGGAAAAAAGCCACTCCTGCCTGGATTCCATTCACCCTCCCCTTCCGCCTGAGGGCCCGCAAGGCATTCTGGGTCTCACTGGAAAATAAGGAATACTCCAGCTCTGAAACTGCGTGAAACATTTCTTCTTGTCAGATGAGGGCGGTGATGTCACTCTGACTATGTGAAAATCGCCGCCGTCATCACGGCATTACTGTTTTTTCTGCTGACCTCTTGCGCCACACCCGGAACGGCTGACCGTCCGCCTTCTGACATACCGATCGTTGACCAGCCTGACTCTCCTGCCGACACCCTTGTCGATGCCCCGTTGGAAACCCCGACAGATACCATAACAGATACCGTTGTTGAGAAGCCGACTCCGGAGGTATCCGTTGAAGTTCAAACCGTTTCGGTACAGGCCGCTGTTATTCATGAATCCGTCAAGGCGGCACCCGTCGCCGATCCCGACTCGGAGTTGATTCGCCGTCTTTCAACTTTCTCTTCTTCCGATACTGCGAGAGAAATCCTGTTCCGGGTATTCCCCCAGGATTCTGAAGTTTTCATATCCGCTGATGGTCGTTTAAAAAAACTTCCTGTCTTGAAACAGGATAAAGATACTGTTTTTTACCTCTCCGATGCCGGCGCGGTGGTCATCAGGGCAGCAGGTTACGAACCCCTGATTATTGAACTCCCGGAAGATACAGATCGTTTCGATGCCAAGCTGGAACGTACAAACGGCCCCCTGACCCATATCGGTGAGATTCCCACCGGCCACCAGCCGAAGAGTGTCCGTTTCACCCCTGACGGGGATTCGGTGTTCGTCACCTACCTGGGTGATTTCACGGCCCTCAGCCAGTATCGGTTGGAGCCGTTTTCCAAACTTCGTGATCTGCAGGTGCCTGAGAAATACCGTAAAGATTCCGGGTTCGTGGAAACGGTGATTCTAACCGGCAGAAATGAGATATGGGTGTCCCAGATGACCCTGGACACCATCCATATATTCAGTCTGGATAAAGGTGAATACCTCTCCTCCATCACCTTGAGCCGCAAGTGGCCGAAAGTGCTCCTGGCTTCTCAGGATGAAAGCCGGGTGTACGCGTCCTGCTGGGATTCGGATTCCATTGTTGAGATTGATACATCTGCAAGACGGGAACTGCGGAGCTTCGATACCAGCGGCACTCCAAGGGGAATGGCCTTTTCTCCCGACGGAGAAAATCTGCTGGAGGCCATTATCGCCAGTTCGGGAATCGATCGTATAGACCTGAAGACCGGGAGGCGCCTGGCAACCTACGATGCCGCCCCGGGGCGGGTACTCGCCATGAGACATATTGTCCACGACAAGGCCCGCGGGGAATACTATATCACGGCCATGGGAACCAGGAGGGTTTACCGGCTTTCAGAGGACAGCGAATGGCTCGGATGGTGGCAGGTGGGAGATAAACCCAACACATGTGCATTGTCCCCTGACGGGAGCCGGTTGTTCGTATCCTGCCGCGGCCCCAATAATCCCGATATCGGCTACCTTCACAAGGGATACGAATTCGGCAAAATTTATGTCATCAACCTGGAGTCCGGAAAAGTCGAGGATTGGATATGGGGACGTGATCAGCCGACAGGGCTTGATGTCGGTCCTGACGGACGATATCTGGCATTCAGCGATTTTCTCTCGCACAATCTTGAGCTTTACCGAATCGATTGAATTGCTATGACTCGGGTTTTACTGATGCAACCTGCAGTGCCAGCCCCAGAGATGCGATTTTCACCTTATCCGAATCCGCCCGGCTGGTGAGGACCACCGGAACCTTTGCTCCGGCCAGAATACCAGCTGATTTTGCCCCGGCGAATACCGTCAGGGATTTATACAATATATTACCGGCTTCGAGATTCGGAACCAGGAAAATATCGGCCCGGCCGGCTACGGGACTCTTCAGCCCTTTTTTCATCGCTGCGTCCGATGATGCGGCCACGTCCAGGGCAAAGGGTCCGTCTGCCACGGCCTTACCCAGAGCCCCGCCGTTCAGCCAAGTTTTCAATTCCACCGAGTCCAGCGTACTCTGGATTTTAGGAGATACTTTTTCTACCGGAGCCAACAAAGCGATTTTCGGTTCATCGATGCCCAGAGCTCTGGCGATACCGATCATGTTGAAGAGGATTTTTTTCTTGGTTTCAATATCCGGCGTTATATTGATGGCGGCATCACCGAGCAGGAATAGCCGGCCGTTTCTGGGATCTGAAAAAAGACCGGTGTGGCTGAGCAGCGCCCCGTCGCCGGTGAGCCCGATATTCCTGTCCAGGATGGCCCTTGTGAACGCCGCCGTACCGACAAGGCCTTTCATCAGGACGCCGGCCTTGCCGCCGGCGCAGAGTTCCGCTGCAAAACGGCAAATAGACGTTTCATCAAACCCCTCGGGCTCCACCACCCTCGCCGCTCCGAGATCAACGCCATGCACATCGGCGGTTCTGCGGATACTCTCCGGATTCCCAACAAGATAGAAATCAACCCCGGCGGTAAGTCCGGCGGCAACCGCGCCCAGAACCGCTTCGTCATCCGCTCCGGCTACGGCAACGGCCGGTCCGCTGAAACCTTCCTCCAATCCGGTAATTTCCTCAAAGGTCATCCGATATATTCCCTCACCTGCTCATCACCCCGAAGTGCCCGGACAGCACCCTCGGCCAGGGCTTCCATTTCCCTCTCTCCGGGAACGACTTCCACCGGGGCCATCCAGCCGCACATGGACTTGATTTTATCCACGAGGAGGGTGGAATGGGCCATGCCCCCAGTGAGTATAACCGCATCCACCCGGCCCTCAAGTGTGGCCCCATGAGCGCAGATGGCCTGAGCAATCTGCCGGCACAGGGCTTCGAATACGACCGATGGAGGAATGGCACCGGCCGGGATATCCACCGCGCTCTCGTCGATCATGCTGATCAGTTCCCGTATGTCGTTGGTTCCGCAATAGGCCACCACACCCCCAGCCCCCTTTATCATCCGGCGTACCTCTTCCTCGGATTTACCTGATCTGAAACAGAGAGAAACCATCTGTCCAGTCGGCAGGGAGCCTGTCCGTTCAGGTGAGAAGGGACCATCACCGTCCAATCCGTTATTCACATCGATGATACGGCCGTCTTTATGGGCACCGACAGTAATTCCGCCTCCCATATGGGCGGCGATGAGCCGGGATTCTTCATAGGCCTTACCGATTTTTCCGGCCACCAGACGGGCGACGCTGCGTTGGTTGAGAGCATGAAATACACTTCGCCGGGGCAGTTCAGGATGCCCCGATAGCCGGGCCGGTTCATCGAGTTCATCGACAACGATAGGGTCGACGATATAGGCAGGGCAGTCTGCTCTGTCGGCGATTTCCCGGGCCAGGGCCGCGCCGAGATTGCTTGCATGTTCCCCGTAACGCCCGGATCGGAGATCGGCCAGCATATCGGGGCTCACTTCATAAATTCCTCCCTCCAGCGGATGGAGCATGCCGCCCCGGCCCACCACCCCGTCGAGGTCTTCAACTTTCCAACCATGTTTTCTCAGAAAACGGTGGATTACAGCTTCCCTGAAAAAAAGCTGATCGAGAAGATGCTCGAAAGAATGAAGATCCTCGGTACTGTGGGATGCGGTGGTTTCGGCATGCTTCTTCAATCCGGTGAACAAGGCCACCTTGGTGGAAGTTGAGCCCGGATTGATGACGAGTATCCTTTCGGCATGAATATCATGAGGATGCATGGAACTCCTCAGCCACCTTCACCAGCTTCAGATTCACATCCACGAGTTCTTTTTTCTTGAGAGACTTGGGAATCACCGCTTTGAGTGTTTCAATCCCGGGTGCTCCCCTCTCCAGCAGATAAAGGGACAGCATCACGATATTGGCTCCTTTCAGAAAACCTGCTTCTGCAGCCATGGCGCTCACCGGTGCGTAAATCACCTTTACGTCATCCCGGATCACATTGCGATTCACAAGAGAACTGTTGACGATAATCAACCCCCCGGAAACGACGGCTTTTTCATATGAATCCAGGGATGGACCGTTCATGGCCAACAGGGCCGTCGGTCTGTCCACTACAGGCGATCCGACAGGCTCATCCGATACAACGATGCTGGCATTCGCTGTTCCGCCTCTCATTTCCGGCCCGTATGAGGGCAGCCATGTGGCTTCCAGACCCTCTCCGATAGCGGTGTTGGCCAGCAGAACACCTGCGGACATCACACCCTGGCCGCCGAAACCGGCAATTTTCACCCGGCACTCGGCTTCGAGCTTATTGCCGGCACGAACCTCCTCGCCATGTTCAGACCCGAGCAGTTCCTTCAGCTCGTCATCGTTCATCAGAGGCATGCGGCCGGTGCCCCTGATTTCATCTTCCCTGTCCCGGAAGCGCTTCAGCTCGAACACCTTCTCCA
>DAOVYP010000294.1 GCA_030635565.1 Spirochaeta sp.
ATTCCCGGAGCCGGGGCCGCCGGTGGTCTGGGATTCGGCCTGACGGCCTTCTGCGACGCAGAAATGAAGAGCGGCATCGATACGATTCTGGATCTGGTGGATTTCGAGACGAGAATCGCCGGTGCCGATCTGGTAATTACCGGGGAAGGGCAAATCGACGGTCAGTCCATTCGGGGCAAGGTGCCCATCGGTGTAGCCGCCCGGGCCGAGCCGGCGAGTGTTCCGGTACTGGCTGTTGTCGGTGACATCGGAAAGGGCGCCTCAGCGGTGTATGAATACGGAATTGACTCCATCATGAGTACGGTGGACAGGGCCATGCCTCTGGAGGAAGCCATCGCCCGATCGGCCGAATGCCTGATTGATGCCGCCGAACGGGCCTGCCGGATGATACGCATCGGGATGAAGATTGCCGAAAAGTGAGATAGCAGATAACGCAGCAGGAGTCCCCCGGGATTTTAACGACTTGTCGGTTGGTGGCCTGGTAATACAATACAAATAGACATTATGATGGAGTTGCCCGGAATCGTGGAGACAAGCACCCCGAAGTTCGTCGGAGCCGAGCCTCCAAGGCGAGTCCCGCTAGAACGAGGGGTATTTGTAGCAACGAGTCCGGGCAGCTCTGCTCACGGTATACAACGGTATTAATTTGTAAGTTTGTGAACTGAATTCCGGGACACCACATTAATTTTCGCGCCTGATCCGACGCTCGTTGCGACGGTTCCAACGGTCTTCCAGCCTGCTTCTGCCCCTTTTCCCGATTCCGATAAGGATATCTTCCGGTGTACCCACCACATTGACGGTAGTGCGGCTCCGGCTGGAGTTCTCCGCAGTGATAATTTCATCTTCACCGTTATCCCGGTTTCCGAAGATTATCCTGGTGACGACATCATCGATGAGGGAATTCGGAACGACAATACTGAAGCTCATGAACTTGTCCAGGGTGATATATCCTTCTGTTTCCAGGTACCCGAGGGTGGAACCGACGGCCGTCTTCGGCAGTTCCAGGGTATTATCACGAAACTGAACTTTGAGATTGAGAGTATCCAGCCGGACATTTCTCATTTTCGGATTTCTGTAACGGTCAGCCATGGCTGCGAGGGGGGGGAAATCAATCAATTGACCGTCTTCCAGGACCGCTTTCAAATCCATGACGGTACCGGTCAGATCGAATGAAAGATCGGGATTCATTGAGGTCTCCAGCGAAGCCCGGCCATTCAGAACGCCTTTCACCATCGTGCCCAGACTCTTCGTTTCATCTCCGAACTTGAGGGAGATTGTGGTGTCTTCCATCCTCAAATCCTCTAATAAGACATCGGCATTCAGTGCAAACCGGTCCTCCCGGGACAGATCGGCTTTTCCGCTGAATTCCAAGCGGCCCCCTTTCCCGCCATTTAATGAGATATCATTAATATCCAGGATTCCGTCGGGTGACATGGTCAGATTCCCTTTGATATTCCGCCAGTGAAACGGCTCCATGAAAAAATCATATATATCCAGGTTCAGGGTCAGATCAGGATAGGGACGTCCGCCGATGTCCCAGTTTTTCGTTTCCTGAGTGTCATCAACCGTATGTTCCTCCCGGATGAAATCAGACATGTTTATATATTCGGATTCCAGGGTCAGATTTCCGGTAATCTGCTGTATGTCATTACTGATAAGTGATGACAGATTATCCAGATACCCATGAGCAGAAAATCTGCTGCGGCCCCTGGCTACTGATAATCCGGTCAGATCGGCACGGTTGTTTTCGGAAACCAGATTGAATGAAAAATGAAATGACTGATCGGGAGAGCCTGTCCGCCCATTGAATTTATGCAGAATCCAATGACCCTCGGGCCAGCTTCCCCCGGACGAAAACCATTCGGAATTCTGAAAAATCAGTTCCAGATCCAAAACTACATCTTTCAGCCTCTTGCCGATACGGGAATCCTCGCTGATCGATTCCAAAGGGAGGATATCAGCCCCGATAATTCTCGGAGCTTCTATCAGGAGTCTGGTGGAAACGATCCCCGGATCATCACTCCTGAGCAGACGCTCGTATCCATCCACCACAAGCGCCACATGGATTTCGCTGTCCTGGAGCTGTCCGATGAAATCCGCTCTCAACCGGTCCTTTATCTCAACGACTCCTGAGAAGCTGTCCAGAACCTTGCCTGTTATCGGTACCCTGCCTTGTAGTTCCCTGATTTGCAAAATACCTTCAGGCAGGGGATCGGCGGCTCTCAATGCTTCGACGGTGGTATCGAAGCTGAACCTCAGGGAGAAATCCTCCAACTCCCTGTCCCATGAAGAGGCAACCTCGGGATCATCAAATAGAGCCGACGGATTAATCCGGGGAGATGAGAAACCCATTGTAAAGCGGAGAGGCCCGTCACCTCCCAGCATCAGGGGCCAGATATCTCCAAAGGATCCGTCAAGTGATATCTCTCCGATATCGGTAAGCGCTTCAAGATTTTGGATTTCCAGAATACCGGAATCAAGGGATAACAACAGATTCAGATCGTTGATGCTCTTATCATCCGAATACCAGGAGTACCGGAAATCGGATACCATAACATATCCATACTCCCTCTCACGCTCCAGAAGGTTACCTGAGCTATCGAATCGCCCGGATACATCCATATCCACATCTACCAGACCAGTGATGGAATCGGAACCCGGGAAAACAAAAAAAGCCGCAATGGTTGCCAGATTCAGGTCGGCATCAAGTTTCATTGAGAGCAGGGGTGATTCGGGATTTTCCAGGCTGAGGGAAGCATGAATCCTGCCGTCCGGAAGTCTGGCTGTCAATTCCCTGAGATCCAGAACCGTGGAACCGCCGCCGCCCCTGGCCTGTAATTCAAATCCGATTTTGTCCATCACAATGCCTGTCGGCACATGTCTGAGACCGAAATCCCTGCAGAAAATGTCCACACCGAACCGGGGATTATCGGCTATGGCACCGCCGAGATAGGCGTCAATACTGATTTCACCGTTCCCCTCGGGAACGACATCACCCAGTTTCACTCCGGGTGGTAGAAAAGTGAGCAGCAGATCGGTATCGGTTCCCCGGGCCTCAAGAATCAAGTCCGCTTCATAGGGATAGAACAGGGCGGAACGGCCGCTGATATTGATTCTCGCGCCGCCGATATCCAGTATCCCCTTTTTAACAACGGCAACACCCTGATTGACGCCAATTTCAAAATCCAGCTCATAACGCTTTCCCCTGAAATATCCCGGACCCAATCCGTCGCTGCGGATATCGGAGAATGCCAGGGACAGCTTTACCTCGCCCCTGCCGATCTCCCTCAGAAGTTTCAACTCCAGATATTCCAGCAGTATTGAAGCCGTTCCATCGGACTGAACCAGTACGGTCCGGCAGTTTTCCAGACGTACATTATCGATATCCGCCGTCCATTTATTCAATCGATCAGGGATATCGTCGGCCGACTCCTTTTCCGACGCCTCGATACCCAGGGCTTCCAGCAGGTTGATCCTGCCCGACTCATACATGCGTATGTTCACATTCACGTCGGAAAGCACAAGTGAAGAAATGTCGATTCGGTGCCGGATCAGGGACAGGGGGTTCACCGATACTCCGATTTCACCGGCTCCGATAACAATTTCGTCGTTTTCATCGATCAGAACCGCATCGTCCAGCGCCAGAGTGAGACGGGTAAAAAAACGCTGCCAGGTGAGACTGCCGCCTTCAACGACAATGGTTCCCGGTATGGATTCATTCAAACGGTCGAGGAGGGTAATGACAATGGGCCGCCTGAAAGCCCAGACCGACACCAACAGAATCAATATCAGTGCCAACAGTCCGACCGGCAACCCAATCAGCAGTGCTTTTACTATCCTGTTTTTTCTCCCGGCCAAGGCTCACTCCCTTATTCAGTATAGTGCATTCCTTGTCCAGCCCGACAAGTGCCGCTATCATGGCTCATCATGAACCTTCTCTCCCTCACCGACATATCCCTCACGCTGGGCGACACCGAATTGTTCAGCAATGTCACCCTCGGTATCGGCTCGGGAGAGCACATAGGATTCATCGGTCCCAACGGGGCGGGAAAA
>DAOVYP010000092.1 GCA_030635565.1 Spirochaeta sp.
GATTGGGAAGATACACGATTTTACTCACGGTTTTCATCTCGGTGTTGGCGATGTTGTTTATCGGCGGATGCGTAACGAGCTCATCTTCTGTACAGAGCGGGGGCAAGACACCGGTTTGGGTGAGCGACAAGGATGCGGTTTATCCTCCCGATGATTTCCTGGCGGAAGTCGGTGAAGGAGACAGTCTCAATGGTGCCAAATCGAACGCCGCCGGGGCCATAGCCCAGATTTTCCGTACCCGGGTAAAGGTGGATAGTACGATACGTACGCGGTATTCGGAAATTACCGGAGAGGGCGGCGAGACACTGGGAATGGTAACCCGGACCGATTTTGACCAGAGCATCGGCCAGTCCGCCGATCAATCACTCACCAATCTTAAATATGGTGAGTCCTGGACAAACGAAATGGGCCGGGTATATACCGTAGCGTACCTGGACAGAGTGGAAACCGGGAACCTGTACCGGATGCGCATCATTGATAACGATGAACGGATTTCTGAACTGCTGGGGCGGGCCCGGACTCAGGATGAGCCCCTGCGGCGTTTCGCTTTCCTGGATGCCGCCCATGTTTATGCCGAAGCCAACAAAGCATTGCTGGAACAGCTTGAGATTATCAATATTCCTATGGCCCGATCGGTGATGCATCCTTACGATCTCGGGGAGCTCAGAGCGGCCAAAGCGGATCAGGCCGCAGCATTGAAAATTCGCGTTGAAGTGTCCGGTGATCCGGAAGGGCGCATCGAGGCTGTTCTTTCCGACTGGGTTACAGGCAAAGGCTTTACCGTCTCCGACGGGGGAGACATGTTTTTAACCGCCGTCGTCGCCATTTCTCCTGTTCAGCTGAATAACGGCTATGAGAATTTGAGCTGGGAGCTCAACATCTCTCTGATGGATTCGTTCGGCTATCCGGCGGTTTCCCTACCGAGGCAGAACCGTTCCACAGGCATCAGTGTCTCGGCGGCGGAATCACGGGCATACAACGATATGGCTGAAATGATTCAGAAAGATTTTGACAGGGAGTTTACCGCTTACCTGACTTCATTTCTGGAGAAATAATCGGTGTTCCGAAGCGGAAGGGTGCTCCTGGTTCTACCCGCCGCAGTATTTCTTTTACAGTGTGCGGAACCGGCTGGTGATACCGGTCCCATGGTGGCTGAATTACAGCTGACGGAGAGCCAGGCCTCACAGGCCCGGCCCGGGGAACCCATTGATGAGTTACCTGTTGATGTCGGGAGTCCTCTGATTGTCCTTGATGCACTCCTGCAGGCCTATCCGGATAGAGTGGAATCCCTTGCGATACGTGACGGTGACTGGAGTGTGCTTATCGGCGGGGAAATACATTACTGGGCCGAAGGCCGTATGCTGCCTGCAGGGCAGCTTGAAAAAGCTGAAGAATACTCATCTTACAGTTTCAGACCGAATCCCGTTAAGCTCCCTCCCCTGAGAGAACTGAGTCCGGAAGAAATAGAGCGATTGACTTCAAGGCTTGAAGAGCGGGAAACAGGTCAGGATGCCAGATATCAAGGCTTCATGACGGCGCTATGGGGCATGGAAGACTTCTTAACGGCGGAAAATACCGTTATCCGGGTTGAATTCCTTGGACGGCATATCCGGATTCATCCGGGTATCCGGGAGTCTTTGGTTCAGGTTGAAACCGAGATACTGATTATTGCCGAAACCGACGTTGCCACTGCGGGTTGGATTGAAGGCCAGGGTGATTCGGGTGCCTATGTCTGGAGGGATATCGCCGGTTCGGCCAATCGCAGTCTCCATTCTTTTGGAATCGCCCTCGATCTGATCCCCGGGGATTATCGGGGGAAACAGGCCTACTGGCGATGGGCCGATGACATCTATGACGAATGGTGGACTATTCCATATGAGGACCGATATATGGTTCCCGAGGCCGTCGTAGAAGCCTTTGAAAAAAACGGTTTCATATGGGGCGGAAAATGGTTCCTCTTCGATCAGATTCACTTTGAGTACAGACCGGAGCTGATAATTCTTGGCCAACTGGCCGAAGGATGAGGCTGAAGAAAATATAAAGACCGCCCTGCCGGGCGGTCTTTAAACTCAATGAATCCATTCTTTCCCGGTTTTACCTGGGCGGTATTGCCAGAATCTGTCCCGGATAAATCAGATCGGGATTCTGGATAATTCTGCGGTTTGCCCGCCAGATTTTCGGCCACATGAACGGATTGTCGAAAATTTGGTCCATTTCGGCGATGCGCCAGAGACAATCCGTGGCCACTTCCCTATATACGACTGTATAAGTTTGTGACACTGCATTGGCTTCATGGACATCGATATAAGCCTGAGCCTGGCGGAAATAATCATTGGCAAGGTCGAATTGTCCCGCGTTTCTGGCCGAGACACCTTTTTCCCACAGGGTTTGGGCGAATAACAGGTAATCGGCGTTCTGCTCATCGGCATTGACCTGTGTTTCACCGTCTTTGATGGGAATATCGGTAGGTACGCCGTCGGATTCATTTTCAACCGGTTCGTTCAGATCGCGGAGATGAGGATCCTCGATATCGATGGTGCCGACATCGCTGGAATGGTCAATCAGCGGGTTGGTTTGCAGGAATACGTTTCCATCCCAGGGACGAGCCTCATTGACCGCGCCTTCCGAATCGATGGTCCGGAGCCTGGATGCATTCTCGATGCGTCTCTGTGTCTCAGCCATAAGCGTATCGGTTTCCGACTGTTTCTTGCGGACAGCGCTGATACGGGCCGCGAGAACTGCCTGGCGTTTCGCTTCGGTCAGAATGCTCGCGCTTTCCTCAATTTCGTAGTTTCGGAATGCGGAGAAGCCGTTGAAATACAGATCGTTGGCCTTTCGGAGTTCCTCGGGCGCATAGATGAAGGCTTCGTTATCCTCGGCATCCCCAAGGTAATTTTCCGTATCTCTTCTCAGGATGCCCACGTAGCGGATATTTTCGCTCAGGTTGTAATGTAATCGTGCCTGGGCTGCCAGGGTTTCGTCTGCCTTGGCTTGCGCAGCGGCCAGCTCGCCGGATTCGAAAAGTGAGACGGTTTCCAGGGCAAGAGCCTGGGTCTGTGCGTATTCTTCAGCTGCGAATTTATCGGCTTCGATATCAGTGAGAGCTGTGTCGTATCGATAATATTTCGATTCGTATTCCGTCTTTCGTGCCAGCAGCGTCTTGTCGTAGAGGCTGTCGGCATCGGCAATAACAACCAGCAGCGCCGCTCTTGCCGCATCCGGATCCGAATCACCCAGTGTGACGGCGGTATTGAGTTCCGCGATCAAATCCCGATATTCAGCGGGGTAATAGCTGTTGGCTCCCATGAGATTGGCCCTTTGAACCGCAGCCCTGGCTGCATCGACATCCACTTTGGACAGAGGCTCGGGTTCTACTACGACCGGTTCGACTTCGGGTTCCGTCTCCGGGGTAGGTTCAACGGGTTCTTCCACAACCGGAGTTTCTTCGGGTTCCGGTTCCGGGGTGCTCTTGCACCCTGCAAAACTGAGTATGAGTACAACGGACAAGGTCGTAATCAGGATTCGCAAAGGGCGTGAAAATTTCATGTCCGGACCTCCTGCAATTTTAAGTCTAGCATGGGGCTATAGGGGCGTCAAACCATGAAAAACGGCCGCCCCGAAAGGCGACCGGAAAAATCAATAAAATGGTCTGGAAACAGACTACTCGGTGTAGAACAGTGACCGTTCGGTTTCGTAGTCGAAAAACTGTACTTTATCCATGTCGGGGGTGAAGTTCACTTCGTCACCGACCTTGAACTCGTTCTCAGGGGTGGTGCGGACGATATACTGGTGCTCCTTGGTATCGATATAGAGGTGAGTCTCGTTACCCAGGGGCTCGATGACCGAAATCGATGCCCTGAGGTTGTTGGTCTCGGGTTTCTTGGTGAATATCAGGTCTTCAGGTCTCACACCCATATACACTTTCTTGCCGATGTAGGACTTGATTGTCTCTTCCTTGTCCTTTGGTACGATGAAGGTCATGCCCTCTTCCTTCGCTATGATTTTGCCGCCCTCTTCGAACACGTCGGCGAGTGCGATGTTCATCGGAGGAGATCCGATGAATCCCGCCACGAAACGGTTGATGGGATCGTTGTAAAGCTTGAGAGGATTACCGATCTGCTGAATGATTCCGCTTTTCATGACGACAATCTTGTCGCCCATGGTCATGGCTTCAATCTGGTCGTGGGTGACATAGACCATAGTGGCCGACAGTCTGGTGTGGAGCGAGGAAATTTCGGCACGCATCTGGACGCGCAGTTTGGCATCGAGGTTGGAAAGCGGTTCATCGAACAGGAACACCTTTGGTTTACGGACAATGGCGCGGCCGACTGCAACCCGCTGCCGCTGACCACCGGAGAGAGCTTTCGGTTTCCGCTCAAGGAGCTCTTCAATGTCCAGAATCTGGGCCGCTTCCTTCACTCGGGCTTCAATTTCGGCCTTGGGGAACTTGCGAATACGCAGTCCGAAGGCCATGTTGTCGTACACGCTCATGTGGGGATACAGGGCGTAGTTCTGGAACACCATGGCGATGTCCCTGTCCTTGGGTGCTTCGTCGTTCATCCGTTTGCCGCCGATGAAGAGTTCGCCGTCGGTGATATCTTCCAACCCCGCGATCATCCTGAGAGTTGTGGACTTGCCACAGCCGGAAGGACCTACGAGAACCACGAATTCCTGGTCAAGGACCTCGATATTGACCTTATCAACCGCCTTGACATTACCGTCATAAACCTTGGTGATGTCTTTTAATAGAACTTCTGCCATTAGGCATACCTCCCCTGTTAAGGGTTTATTTTATGTAATTGCCAGATTACCCTGTTTATATTCAACTGTCAAATACGATTCTGACCTCCGGCGCCGGTCGGACCGATTCATTCCGCTTCGGCCAGGGACGATAGATCCCATTTGCGGTAAGCCTCGGAGAGAGACGAGGTGTTTCCGGTATCGGAAACGACGGATTGAAACCAGGGTGCGATGACATCATCCCGAATAGTGGACCAGCGCTGCGGCAGGGATTCGGGTACCGACAGGTAATGTCCCTCGGGAATCATGCCTTTCATCGCCGGATAGTGGCGGATGAGAATCGATTCGTTCACCTCAGGCAGTGATGACAGCCCGCCGAGGAATCCGAACACGGTGATTCCGTCCCTCTCCCAGCGGGCCATGAGTCGGGACTGGGTTTCGGGGAGCATCAACCAATGAATAAAACGCGATGAGGCATCGGGGGAATCCGCCGTTGAAGGAATTCCGGCTGATATGACGGCTATTACGGGAATCGTTCGGGGACCGCTGAAGTACCGGATGTCCAGGCGGCCGGCTGTTGTGTCCGGCAGTGATGCCCAGCTATTAAAATCGGTCCTGGCGAAGAGTATGCGCCCTTCGAGTATCAGATACTCGTCGGGAATGTAACGGTAGCGGCTGTTGAAGAGGGCATCCGACTCCAGATCCCCGGCGGTTTCAAGAACCCAGTTCCGGGCTTCTTCGACAATCATTTCGAGGGATGCATCATCAAGGTGATCCATTCCCGTAACAAACGCAGTGGGGTATCTGACTGCCAGGAGATCGGTGAAGCTTCGGGGATTCCAGTTCGGGGAAAATCCCAGTCGGATCAACCTGTCGTTGTCATTGGTTGCCGAGTAAGGTACAGAGGCCTCCCGCAGTTCTTCCGGGCGGACAAGCATCGGATCAGGCAGTTCAGACAGTACTGCTCTTTTACCCATTATCAGGGGAAGTTCAAAGGACAAAGGGGTCAGGTAGGACCGGCCGCGGGAATCTGCGGGACCCGTCAAGGCCTCGTAAACGGGAAATTCGGAATCGGTCGGGCGCAAGAGGTCAACAATCTCCGGGGACGACAGGTATGCGCCAATCACCAGGTCGGGCTGTTCCGTTTCAATAATTCCGGCATCGATGACGGGTACATGGCGGATTGTGATAATGACATCATCGTCGTCGGCATCGAAAATTTCCACGGCGGATGCCAGTTCCTTCCGGTCGGTCAGTATATGGATGATTTCAACCCCATTACCGCAGGACCACAGGGTGATGATGGCAAGAATGGAGGAAATTGCCTTGATGATACGGAATGGTTTCGGCATGGCCTCACCATATGTATTGGGGGCCCGTATCGTCAATCCCGTTCCCTCAGCTGAGAAATGAGGTTATAGTAGAAAGTGAGGAAGATGATGCCCGTACAGGATTATGAAATTAATACGCAGATCGACAGGATTGCCGATCATGTCGACACCATACTCAACAATACCTTCATCCGAAAAGCTCTTACCAGGATTGTAATTTCACATGAATATCAGGCGGGAATGGACATCCTGCTTTCCCGGTCTGAAGCTTACAAAATCAACGGATATCTGTTTGACGAGATATACAGAGGTGTCCTGGGCCTCGCCATCTGGTCGTATCGAGCCCGGACCGAGGTGCTGCCCGATCTCAAATATCATCTCTCCGGTGAATCGATGCCGGAGATGGACCGGATCCGGGAACAGATGGCCCTGGAAAACCTGAAAAGCAACCTGAATATACTGGCTGATGCAATCAACAATCTCTATGTGAAAACCGTTACAGCCGACAAGGCTTCCCATAAGAAGAAGCCGCCTGTTTATCAGCGGCTGAAGGAGCTTGAAAACCTCGGCCAGTTACTGACTTCAGACACCCGTGGACTGATGCATTAGGCTTCGGTACGGGCCTGTCCGAAGGTCTGAATGGCCTGATAATTGTTGACAGTACTGTGAGTTCTCTCCTAAAGTATGGACATGGCGAAATCATCCGAGGCGGCCTCCAAGTCAGACACCGGTCTGCTCGGTTTTTTTTCAGAGCTTTTCTCAGGTCTTCTCGGCGGTTCGGGTTCCGACAGGGAGAAGAAGAGGCAGCTGAAAGATATCCGCAAGGAACTTAAAAAACGCGGCCGTTTTTTCCGGCTCAAGGGCGATCTCGCTCAGCCCGGCATGGCTAAATGGTTTCATGAAATCTACAAGGTAGCGGGACCTGCTGACATCCTTCTGGAGAGGTACGGCAGTTCCGATCTGCTGAAAACGATTCTGATTGAGAGTTTCCTTTCCAAAGACCTTCGGAATATCGTTGACGGTCTCCATCCCGACCGTATCAAGGAACGGGTGGAAAAAACCAGGGATGTGAAAGCTTTCTCCGATAAGGTTAAAGAAGAATTAATTCTTCTGTATTCCGCCCTTGATGCCAAAACTATCAAGAGAGTGAACAAACTCTACAACGATCTCTACCGGCTTCAGTCCTTTGCCCGCTATCCTTATCATTTTTTTCTGAAAAAATTCGATTCCATGCTTCCCGACCGGGATTTCACCTATAATCCCCGTTTCGAAGCCATCAACGGACAGTACATCAAAGACGATCTGATGGAATTCCTCGATGTTTATTATGCCCTGGATGGTAATGCCGAATGGGATGTCCTGTTCGATGTTCTCAAGAATTACAGAGACCTGGATATTATTTCCCGGTCTGCATGGAAAAAAATCCTTCAGGGGCGGAAGGAGATGCTGAAAACCAGAACTCTCGATCTGGTCATCAGACATCTGGATGAAAATCCCTCCTGGGCCGTCATGTCTGAAAACACCAATTATGAGATTGTCGAGAGTTATTTCAACCGTATTAAAACCGGTGCCGACCTTGCGGTTCATGAAATCATGAGGGGCCGGAAGAATCGGCATATTGAGAATCTAATGATGAAGCTTTTCGGCACCATTTCAGTGAGCCGGA
>DAOVYP010000175.1 GCA_030635565.1 Spirochaeta sp.
GAAGCGCCTCACATCCTTCATGGCCGAGTTTGCACGAAAGAACGGTTAAAAAGGGGGTAGAATATGCTTCGCCTGGAGCCGCTGAATATGAGGATTATCGGTCACCTGCAGGAGGGGCGGAAATCCTACAAGAAAATCGCCGTGGCCCTGGGCGTATCGGAGAACACCGTCAAGGCCCGGGTACGGAAGCTCGAAGATGAGGGGATACTCAAAATCGCGGGTTATGTCGATCCCGAAGCCATGGACAGCCATAATATTGTGTATATCGGTGTGAAGCTCAAGGATATGGATTACCTGGTTAAAGGGGAGGAAATCAGCTGTCTCCGCCGGGTGGTATCTGTCGGTGTTGTTACAGGCCGTTATGATCTCATCGTCACCGTTCATCTCAAGCACGGCTTCGGCCATCTTGAGTTCCTCAGCGAGGAGCTGAGCAAGGTGGATCGGATCGAGTCTATCGAATCATTCATGGTGTACAAGGGCTTCAACATCAAGGTGCCGTATATCACCGACGAGATGGACATGCAGGAGATGGAAAATTGACCTCTGGCGCACGTTTGGAAAAACTTGGAATCACCATTCCAGAAATCCTGGTACCCGGAGTCGGAACGGCGCCGGAGAGATGGGCCGTCATCGCCTGCGACCAGTTCTCTTCGGAACGCATCTATTGGGAAGAGACCCGCCGTCAAGTCGGCAATGCACCTTCAGCACTCAACCTCATCATCCCGGAGTGTTACCTGGAAGACGGCGACCGGGAAGAGCGGGCCGACAAGGCTAACGCAGCCATGATCGATGTCATGGAAAATGGCGTCCTGAACAAACTGGAGCCCGGTTTCATTCTGGTTGATCGTTCCACCCCCCATGCCAGGCGCCGACAGGGGCTTGTGCTGGCAATTGATCTCGAGGCCTATGATTTCTCCGAAGGATCCAAAA
This sequence comes from Spirochaeta sp., assembly GCA_030635565.1. Taxonomy (GTDB): domain Bacteria; phylum Spirochaetota; class Spirochaetia; order DSM-2461; family DSM-2461; genus UBA2779. Next base: position 931 of record DAOVYP010000175.1, read on the forward strand.
GTCCCATCCGTCCCACCGAAGGCACGATCCGTGACCGGCTGCCCCCCAGGATGGCCGTACGCCGCGCTGCCCTGCTGGACCTCCCGCACATTCTCATTCTCATCGATGATCCCGGCAATCTTGTGCTGGGTGCCGCCGAGGCTGCCGCAGTCGCTGCCGACGAAACGGTATACGACTTCGACCTGATGCAGGGCGGTGGTCATATCACCGGAAGGCGGATCCCCGAGGATTCGATGGATTCCCTGACCGCGGCATTCGAAACCCTCAGTCGGCGTTCCGACCTGCTTTTCGCCGTCGGCGACGGCAATCACTCCCTGGCCTCGGCCCGGGAAATCTGGCGTGAGAAGAAGGCCGGGGGCGCCCGGTCGAACCATCCGGCCCGTTACGCCCTGGTGGAAGTGGAGAACATCCACGACGACGGGCTGCATTTCCATCCCATACACCGGGTGCTGTTCGGTGTTGATTTCCAAGATCTCACGGGTTATCTGGAGAAGGCTCTGGGCGCTGAGTCTGCCGGGACTAGCGGCAGCGGCTCCTCCGGCGGCATGATAGGTATTGTTTCACCCAACGGATCAGAGGCGTTATGGAAGATTCGGGTGCCCGAGGGCCGACTGGCCGTGGAACCCCTTCAGGATGCTCTGGATGCTTATCTTGAAAGTCATCCCAATGCGGAAATCGACTATATCCACAGCGATGAATCGGTACGGGAGCTCGTCACGGCCGCAGACTCCGATGGAGACCGGCTGGGGATTATCCTGCCGAATCCGGACAAGGGCACATTCTTTCGACGCATCACCGAGATCGGTCCATACCCCCGGAAAACCTTCAGCATCGGAGAAGCCGTCGAAAAGCGGTACTACCTGGAAGCCCGGCGGCTGGACCCTTAAAGACAGTGAAGAACCTTATCTCCATGAGCTTATATCTATTCAGATTTCGCTTGATGCAGTAGTGTTTCTACCCATAGGAATACCCTGTCAGGAGGCGCTACATGATCAACCCGGAATACAAAGGTGTTGAAAGTATCTACGGTGAGAACAGTTTCAACGAATCCCTGATGCGGGAAAACCTGCCGAAAACGATTTTCAGGGAATTCAAGCTGGTTCAGAACGGCGAACAGACCCTTTCGGCGGAAGTCGCCGAGGTTATCGCCAATGCCATGAAGGACTGGGCCCTGCAGAAAGGCGCCACCCATTACACCCACTGGTTCCAGCCCCTCACCGGTTATACCGCGGAGAAGCACGATTCCTTTATCTCACCCAATCCGGATGGTACCGTCCTGATGGAGTTCTCCGGGAAGGAACTGATTCAGGGGGAGCCCGATGCATCGTCCTTCCCGTCGGGAGGCCTCAGGACCACCTTCGAAGCCAGAGGATACACCGCCTGGGATACGGGATCCCCGGCATTCCTCAAAGCCTATGGCTCCAGAGTGACTCTCTGCATCCCAACCGCCTTCGTTTCCTATACCGGTGAGGCTCTGGACAAGAAAGTTCCGATGCTCCGATCCATGGACGCCTTGAACGTCCAGGCGCTCCGGGTCCTTCGGGCCATGGGATACAACGATGTCAAAAGGGTTATCACCTATTCCGGTCCGGAGCAGGAGTACTTCCTGGTCGACAAGGATTTCTATGCCTCCAGGCCAGATCTCAGGCTCACCGGACGTACCGTCTTCGGTACCATGAGCGCCAAGGGTCAGGAGATGGACGACCATTATTTCGGTGCCATCAAGGATCGGGTTGCCGAATTCATGGCCGAGGTGAACGATGAGCTGTGGAAGCTCGGCATCAGTGCCAAGACACAGCATAATGAAGTCGCGCCGAATCAGTTCGAGCTGGCGACGGTTTACTCCTCGGCGGGTATCGCCACAGACTGGAATCAGCTGGTGATGGAAACCCTGAACAAAGTGGCCGACCGCCACGGAATGGTGTGCCTGCTCCACGAGAAGCCCTTTGCGGGGGTGAACGGATCGGGCAAGCACAACAACTGGAATATCGGAACCGACACTGGTGTCAACCTGTGCAAACCGGGCAAGGATCCCCATGACGACGCCCGGTTCCTGCTGTTCTTCACCTCCATCATCAAGGCCGTCGATACGTATGCCCCGATAATCAGGGCTTCCGCCGCCAATGCGGGAAACGACCATCGCCTGGGAGCGAACGAGGCGCCTCCGGCCATTATCTCCATTTTCCTCGGTGATACGATTCATGAAATTCTCGAAAAGCTGGCCGCCGGTGATAAAGTAAAATCCCGGGGGGGCGGCATATTGGAGATTGGCGTCACCTCCCTGCCGGATCTTCCGATGGATGTCACCGACCGGAACCGGACCAGCCCCTTCGCCTTCACCGGCAACCGCTTTGAATTCCGGATGTGCGGATCGTCCCAATCGGTGGCCGGGTCAAATACAGTACTCACCACGGCGATGGCCGAAATTTTGCGGGTCATCGCCGACCGGCTCGAAGCCTCCGCCGATCCCCTGGCGGAAGCCCGGGACATCATCATCGAGAATTACCGGAATCACCGAAGGGTGATTTTCAACGGCAACGGATACAGCAGGGAGTGGGTGGCGGAAGCCGGGAAGCGGGGACTGCCGAACATCGGTTCTACCGTGGAAGCCCTGCTGGCCTATCTGGAGGATGATTCCATCGAGCTGTTTGAGAAGCACAAGGTTCTGGGAAGGGTGGAAGTCGAGAGCCGGGTTACCATATACCTGGAAACCTACAGCAAGCAGATTAACATCGAAGCCGGAGTGATGAGTGAAATGGCAAACCGGCTCATCTACCCGGCGGTGGCCGAATTCGCTGAAAACATCTCGGGTACAATCGCGGGTCTGGAACTGAACGGCATCGGCTGCAATAAACAGAAAGAATTGCTGAAAACGATAGGGATCAAACTCGAAGGACTTCTGGGAGCAGCATCTGATCTTGTCACAGCCATGGATAAAGCCGGTAACCTGGAAGAAAATGTGAAAGTCCAGGCATTCGCCTACCGCAACGAGGTAGTTCCGGCCATGGAGAAACTCCGGGTGTTCGGGGATGCGCTGGAGAAAATGACGGACAAGCGGATATGGCCCTATCCCAGTTATGAGGATCTGCTGTTTAATCTCTAGCGTGGAAAAATGATTGTTGAGGAAGCGGTAAGGTCCGCCATTTCCCTGTTGATATCGGCAATAACATGGCGGTAATGCTTCTTCAATCTTCGTGGAAGACGCCCGTAAGTATCGATTATCAGGGAGAACTTGCTGTAAGCGCTATCAATGTCACCGGTCCTTTTCAGGTATGCGGCAAACTCATATCCATATGTGAGTTCTCCGGTTTTATACGACGCTTCTTCGTAAAGCCGTCTTGCTCCAGCCTGATCATCCTGCCCTTCCTGAATCTTTGCAAAAAGCAACAATTCCTGAGCTTTGAAGCGGCCGCCTCCCATATCACCGATCCTCCTCATCACCTGTTCAGCCAGGGCGAACTCTTGGCATTTATATTGGGCGAAAGCCATGCGATAAAGGTATGCGTTATTCTCATCAAATGGCGGCTTAAGGCATCGTTTGTACGCAGCAGCTGCATCCGCGTATCTTCCCATGTTCAGATATTCATCCCCGATTGCGCTGATGTTCTTGAAAGTAGGGGAATGATCCGCTTGCTTCTCAAGTTTGCTGAGGCGTGACCCCGGGTTTATGAGATCCCCGAAAGATCCGGCCATCCGGTCCATATTCCTGCTGCTGAAGAAGGAAGGAATTAACTCAACGACGACATACGCGATGCCGCCGATATAAGGAAGGAATATCAAAAGGTATATCCAGAATGTTTTTCTGCCTGTCCTGACAACATGAATGATGAGCAAGGCCTGCAGCAGCATCAGGAGTAACAGAATACGGATCATACAGCCTCCTTACATATCATGCAGTGATCGGTTCGGATTCTTCAACAGGAAAATGATGCCATGGAAGACCGTTAATCCATTAGAATTGAATTATGAATATCACCGAACTCATCAAGTACCGAAAAAGCGTTCGCTCCTGGGCAAACAAGGATTTACGGCCCGAAACTGTCGAAAAAATAATCGATGCTGCCCGATTCGCCCCGTCAGCCAGAAATTGTCAGGATTGGCGGGTTCTGGCAGTCGATAACCCGGATCTCCGGAGACAACTCGCCGATATTGCCGGCGGGCAGCGATTCGTCGGCGAGGCCCCTGTCGTTCTGGCGATCTGCGGCGACTCATCCTCAGGCGAGATGTCCTGCCGAATGCCCCGGTCTGTCGTCGACGCCACGATCCTGATCGATCACATTACCCTCGTCGCCGCTGCCGAGGGCCTGGGCACCTGCTGGATCGGGAGTTTCGATCAGGACGCCTGCCGGAAGCTGCTCCGGCTTCCCGAAGGATGGAACGTGGTGGAACTGCTGCCCCTCGGATACCCGGCCGATCCCTCACCGGTGGAAAAATCACGCAATAGTGTAAAGGATATTCTGAACTGGAACAGCTGGGATGGAAAATTGAAGTAACGAAACAATTATCGGTGTGTTGAAGTTGGCGCGCATCGATCAGATCATGTTCTTCAGTGATACGAAGACAGTATCGAATTCAGATTCTCCC
>DAOVYP010000405.1 GCA_030635565.1 Spirochaeta sp.
CATACTGTCGGATCCCAGAGACGAGACGATAAAGACTCCCTGGGGAGAGCCTCACTCACCAATACGTATCGGGCGTATCGCAGGGGTGGAAGTGGCGTTGGTGGCCCGTCATGGCCGCCGGCACACGGTTTCTCCCACCTTCGTCAATAACCGGGCTCATATCCGGGCACTGGCCGATCTGGGCTGTTCAGCAATCCTGGCTACCACCGCCGTCGGCTCCCTTCGGGAGGAGATTGGCCGTGGTGATCTGGTGATCCTGGATCAGTTCATTGATTTTACCCGATTACGCTCCCTCACATTTTTCGAGGAGTTTGAGCCGGGAGATGTCCGGCACACCCCCATGGCGGAGCCTTTCGATGCCGGCCTGCGCCGGGAGTTGATTCAAGGCTGTGACGAAGCCGGGTACGTCTATCATCCATCGGGTACTGTAGTTACCATCGAAGGTCCCCGATTTTCCACCCGGGCCGAGTCGATGATGTTCCGCTCCTGGGGTGCTGATGTCATCAACATGTCCGTCGCTCCCGAATGCGCCCTGGCCAATGAAGCCGGCCTCCCGTATGCGGCGGTGGCCATGAGTACCGACTATGACTGCTGGAAGGTGGAGGAGGAGCCGGTGAGCTGGGATGCCATCCTGGAGGTATTCGACTACAATATCGGCAAGGTGACGAATCTGTTGAGCGCGGTCATGCGCCTGGTTGAGACGTAGATTCCGGGGAGCCTAATGTAACGATTGCCTCCGCCTCGATGTTCCTGGAACCGCGGCCCGCCAGGATTCGGAATTCACCCGGCTCGGCCGTCCAGCCACCGCTCCCGCCGCTCTCGCCGGCCCCGGGATCCCAGTAGCGGAAAGCCCTTTTATCCAGGTGAATGACGGCTTCTACCGACTCTCCCGGTTCCAATTTGAGTTTGGTAAAACCCTTGAGCTCTTTTACCGGCCGCGGCAGACGGCTCTCGATATCGGCAACGTAAATCTGCACGACTTCTGAACCGAACCGTTTTCCTGTGTTCTTCACCCGGACCGTTACGTCCAGGGAATCTTCCGGACCGATGGTATCGGCGGAGAGCTGCATGTTTTCGATAAAGAAACTCGTGTAGCTCAACCCATGACCGAACGGGAAGGCCGGTTCGATATCGGCGGTATCGAAGTGGCGGTACCCCACCATCAGGCCTTCGCTGTACCTCCAATGCCTCACTTTCCGAAATCGGGGATTCCCCTGACCGGCGGCTATACGCCCGGGGCTTGTGGTCCAGTAGCGCCTGGGATATCCCCTGACCGCCGGGATATCGTTCCATTTCCGGGCCATCGTAAAAGGCAGCTTGCCGGAAGGATTCACGATACCGAACAGAATTTCCGCCGTGGCTGTCCCTACTGTCTGTCCCAGATACATGCCATGGATCAGTGCCGGAACATTCTCAACCCAGCTTTCGGTTTCCACGCCTCCCCCGGCACTGATGGTGACGATGCAGCGGGAATTCAGCCGGGAAATCCGGTGGATGAGCTTCCGCTGGGAACGGGGGAGCCTCCATGGGCGGTCGTAGAGCTCACTCTCATTCATGTAGTTGAATCCGCAGGTGATGATGACGGCGTCGGCATCCTCGATGGTTTGACTGTCACGACCGAGGTTGCCGGAGGAAACATGAACGATTTTCGTTCCCTCGGCGCTGCCGGCGGCGCTGCCCGCGACTTTCTTCAGTCCTTCCAAAAGATTAATCGTGCCTGTGGTTCGGGCAATGTGGCAGGATCCGCCGCCTAAAACGGCGCTGTCCACCGCCAGGGGACCGCAGACGGCGATTGTGATTCCTGGACCCCGGGGCAGGGGCAGGGCCGAGTTCTCATTTTTAAGCAGCACGATACCCGCCCTGGCGGCTTTCAGGGCGGCCGCTTCATGGTCCGGGTGAAACTCCCTGGCTTCCGGATCTTTCACCGGTCTGTCGTAGACACCGGCACTGAAGAGTGTTCGAAGCAGGTTTCCGGCCATCCTGTCCAGGTCCGCCTCCCTGGCATCGCCGGTTACGAAAGCGGCTTTCACCCGCTCGGGAGTGAGCCATCTGGCCCTGGGCATCTCGATATCGAGTCCTGACTTCAACGGGCCGGATGTTGAGTAAAGCGAATCCCAGTCGGAAACCACAATACCGTCGAATTCCCATTCTTCCCGAAGTATCACCGTCAGCAGTTTTCGGTTTTCACTGGCCCAGACCCCGTTCACCGGGTTGTAAGCGGACATGAGTCCCGGAGTTTTCCCTGTTTTTACGGTAGCTTCAAATGCCGGAAGATAAATTTCCCGGAGGGTACGTTCGTCTAAATCAGAGGAAATCTTGTGTCGGTCGTACTCCGAGTTGTTGGCGGCCATATGTTTTACGGTGCAGATAACCCCCCTTTCGGTGCAGGCCTTAACGTAGGCCGATGCGAGAGTACCGGCGAGAAAGGGGTCTTCACCCATGTATTCGAAATTCCGTCCGCAGGTGGGTATCCGGGCGATATTCACTCCGGGACCCAGGAGTATCGATGCCCCTTTGGCTCTGGTTGACTCAGCGATATGATCCGCGGCCTCGGCCACCAGTGCGGGATCCCAGGTTGCCGCCATGGCTACGGCGGATGGAAATGCCGTTGTCGCTCCGTAAGAGCGGGGACCGCTGGTGGCATCGGTCATCCAGACCGAAGGCAATCCATGCCGGGGCAGGGGATGGATTCCCAGGGACTTATACCCGGTGACAAAGATGAGTTTTTCCTCAAGGGTCATGTCGGTAAGAACCGCCGCGGCCCGTTCCTCAGGTCTGCGGCCGTCCGGGGCCAGTCCGGTAAAATCGAGATCTTCGGCTTCCGCCAGGTTCATTTCCGCTTGCCGGGCGTCGGGAGCGGCCGACAGCATGGCGTTCTGGACAATGCGTTTCAGGATATTGCTGAGCATGACCCCACGATACGGTCTATGCTCCGCAGGGTCAAATACAAATCAGCCGCGCCCCGGCTTGCATACCGTGCAGCC
>DAOVYP010000565.1 GCA_030635565.1 Spirochaeta sp.
ATTATTCCAGGGGAGAAATCAGGCTGGCTTATTCTCCTGTAACCATGGAGGAGTTGTTTGGACAGCTCAGAGAAAATGTCGAGGCACGATTGAGCGCCAAAGACCTGAAAGTCACCTGGAACATCGGCTTCAAAGAAACTGTTCTTCTCGATATGGACCGAATGATACGGGTTCTGGTCAATCTCACTGACAATGCCCGCAAAGCTTGCCGTCGTGGAGGTTCCATCGATATTTCAGCGGAAGGGAATGACGGGCATTTACTTCTGAGTGTAAAAGATGACGGTGTGGGAATGGACAATGAAACACTTAACCATGTTTTCGAGCCCTTCTATTCCACATCCGAACGCGGGGGTACCGGCCTCGGGATGCACATCGTCAAGATCGTTGTTGAGGCTCATGACGGGGCAGTCGATATTTCCAGCGAACCCGGTGTCGGCACGATAATTTCAATCAGTCTGCCATTGAGATTGTAGATTGACCTCTGGCGACTTCAGGTTTTATTCCAAAGAGTTCTATTGAATTTTTAACCATGATTTTCGCCAATTCCTCAGGATCATCATGGCGAATCTCCGCCAGGGCCTCCAGTGTATAACCGATATGCCCAGGATGGTTCATTTGGCCCCGGACAGGCTGAGGGGAGAGGTATGGTGCATCGGTTTCCACCAGCAGCCTGTCTGATGGGATTCCGGCGGCCGCTTCCCGAATCTCTTCGGTCTTCCTGTAGGTGAGATTCCCGGCGAAAGAAATATGAAAGCCCAGATCCAGGGCCTGTACGGCAGTTTCCCACCCGGAAGAGAAACAGTGAAATACCCCGCGTCGGCACCCGGACTCCCTGAGTATTGCCAGAACCCGGTCATCTGCCGCACGGTTATGGATGATTATCGGCAGGCCTGTTTCGACAGCCAATTCGAGATGGTACCGGAAAGCCTCTTCCTGACGGTCCTGAGGGGCGTAATCACGGTAGAAATCCAAACCGGACTCACCGATGGCCACTACCGAGGGATGGGCCGCCTGTTCCCTGACCATGGTAAAGCGGCTTCGCAGATTTCCGTTCTCCACGCCGGATGATGAGGGATGGATTCCGGCGGAAAGGTTCAGTTGAGGGTAGAGCTTCGTAAATTCCAGGCGCCTGTCGAAATGATGCTCGTCAACTGCGACTTCCACAGCACCGCACAGGCCTGACAGGAACGCCGCCGATAAAAGCTTTGCAACACCCTGCAGGGCATGGAAATGGGAGTCGTAGAGGGGATAGGGCAGGTGGAATCGGACCGGCTTTTCTTTCTGTAAATTCTCTGCTTTTTGCATTTGATGTTCCAATGAACGAAAAAAACCCCGCCGGAAGGGCGGGGTTCATGGATAGGGTTATCCCTTAATTCCTGCCGACGGCATTGAGGCTCTCGAATGCTTCGGTTACCCGGGCAACCAGTGATTCCTGCCCTTTGCGGAGCCAGGTGCGGGGATCATAAAACTTCTTATTGGGAGCATCTGCGCCTTTGGGGTTGCCGAGCTGGCCCTGGAGGTAAGCTTCGTTCTCCTTGTAGAACTCAAGGATGCCCTTCCAGGTGGCCCACTGGGTATCGGTGTCGATGTTCATCTTCACGACACCGTAACCGATGGCTTCCCTGATTTCCGCCTGGGATGAACCGGAGCCCCCGTGGAAGACGTAAGTGACAGGACGTGCTTCGGAAAGACCGTGCTTCTCGACAATGAACTTCTGACCCTTTTCCAG
>DAOVYP010000460.1 GCA_030635565.1 Spirochaeta sp.
AAGAACATCATCAACCTGAGGTTTTTCCTGGACCTGGAAAATAAGGATGGCACTGTTATACCCGGAATCTCCCGGACGGATTTCCGGAATGATGATGTCGAAATAATCCAATGCATACAATTTACTCTGGATATCCCACGACAATGAGTCCGTATAAGGTTGTCCGAGGTACGGACGTATCAGGCCCAGCAATTCATTTTCGGATACTGAGGTAAGACCTTCGAACCGGATATCGGCAATAGGCTTGTCGAGATACCATTGATCGTCCTGTGCGAAGAGTGATATCGGGATCAATACGGCCAGGAGCAATACTACTTGAAATCTCAGCATTCAGGCTCCTTATTCAGTCGTTGCATAATCATTTATGAGCCTCAATAGGAAAATTGCCATTTTAGAGAAATCTCGTTGCTCTCAACGAATTTCTTATTCGTCGTCGGATCGGGCAAATAAGACCAGGCGACGTTGAAAAACGGGGTTTCCATTTCCAGACTGACGGATGTTTCGAATTCAATTCCCCCGAAAACGGAACGAAGACGCTGGCCTTCGAAATAATTGGCCGATACAGTTCCGGATACAAATAAAGCATTCCCGATGTATTTACCCGCGTACAGGCTGGTATTATCCAAATAACGTCCCAAACCGGAAGTTTGTGAGTTCAGTTCCGGATTATCACTCCGGATAAGACCTTCCGCCAAAGCGTTTTCGATTATATCCGTCTGGATAGTTACCATGTCAAGATTGAGTCCCTCCCTGAGAACTTCCTCAAAAGGCTGTACGATTCCCACTTGTCCGAACAAACCGCCTGTTGCCATTAAAACAGTACTTGCGGCGCTGGTATCCCCGGATTCAGCATATGGAATCACGGTTTGACCGAACAGAGCCATGATTTCCAGATCGCTGCGGGTCGGTATGGTTTCAATCCTGGGATTGAAATCCGACATCACCGGAGCATTGTAGACCAATGCGACCATGACGTCTTCACCTTCGTCGTCACGTACCTTTGTTTCAGCACGGAGAGCTAATATGGGATCAAAGCTCCCCAGAGATTCATTAAATCGCAAGGATCCTTCCGATATCTGAAAATCACGGTCGAAATAGAAAATATCCCCTGTTTTAATGGACAAATTACCGGTCAGGGACAGGTTGTTCGGGGCATTGCTGTAAACCAGGTTGATAATCTGATCGGGTTCGGCAGTTGCCCTGACGATTTTAAACTGCTCGTTGGGAAGAAAAAAGACACAGTTATTGCCGGTTATGAAATTCAAATCCAGGAAAACAGCGGCAGGGTATACATCTTCTTTGGCCTGGTTTACGGGGATTATGGGAGAACCGAGAGATGCCTTGAGATACGGAAAAGTGAAGTCGCCCTCCAGGAAAAATCGCTTGTCCCCTCCTGTCATATGGACCTCTCCTGTAAAGATACCATCCAGGTTAACACCCATCAGTGGATAGTAAACCGGTACACCAACACCTTTACCCTTTGGCTTACCGCCATAAATCATGTCGAATTCGACTAAATTCAATCGATCCAGGACGATGTGTCCCTCGCCGTAAATGATTCCATCTCCAACGGGTATTTCAATCCGATCGATGGTAATCCGGTGGCCATCGAAATGAATATCAGTGCTGGCCGGTTTAATAACGGCATATGTATAAGGTGTATCGACTTTCAGGTTATCCGCACGAATTTCTCCATACAGACCGGGATTGCTTGATGACCCGATAATGTCAAGATTCCCGACAAAGCGGCCTGACTGAAAGATAACATGATACTGAAGGAGTATCGGATCTCTGAACATTGCATAGTTGATGAGCACCGGATCAATATCAAGCTCGGGAAAAGAGAGATCAATCTGACCATCTTTAACAGTACCGCCTCCTCTGACGATTACAGGCATAGGGCCACCGGATACGATATCGAGTTCTCCCGTTTTAAAACCATATTCTGCATTGAGGATATCGGCATCGGGTGTCTGCACTCTGAAAACTTCACTATCTTTCATGAATTGAAAGGTGAATGCCGGAAGGTGTTGATCTGCATCCCATAGGACAGGTCTGGTCGCCAGGGTTCCTATGAAATCCGAATCGACCAGTTCAGACAGCTCAGGGATTGTAAAGCCCCGCCCGAAATCCACAGCAAGGGAGAAACCGGAAGAAACAGGAACCTGGTTGTAAGTAGCGTTCAATTCAGCAGTAGTTCTCAAGCTTCCCTCAGTCAAGTTCAGGAGAAATAGTCCACGGCTCAAAGCCATGCCTTCATGTGCGTAATGGACATCCTGTAACCGTACACGTCCTGATTCCATGGATACGATACCCCGGGCATCAAGCGGCTGGCCGTCAAGGTATCCGTCTCTTGTTTCCATATTGAGTGATATCAGCGGGTCATCCAGAGATCCCGTCATACGGCCGTTAACATTCAATCGTCCCGAAAGCCGCTCTCTCATTGCACGTTCAAGATGAGCTGCTTCAATATTCAGTCCAACATCCCAGAAATCATCATCTCTGATGAAGGCTAGTTCATAGATTTCATCTTCGTCTCCGCCCATGAA
>DAOVYP010000156.1 GCA_030635565.1 Spirochaeta sp.
CCGTAGAACTGGCCATCGGTCTGGCTGCGCTACGTGCCAAGGGGATCGAGGTATGAAGGTCGGCGACACCTTCTGCGGCGGCGGACTGAACCTGTCCATGACCTCAATGTTCGTTCCCAACCCGGTTATCTCCCTCTCGGTACAGCCGAAGGACAAGGCCGCTTCAGACAAGATGGCCAAGGCTCTCAACCGCTTCACCAAGGAAGACCCCACATTCCGTACCTTCGTGGATCCGGAAACCAACGATACCATCATACAGGGAATGGGCGAGCTGCACCTTGAGGTTTACATCGAGCGCATGCGCCGGGAATACAAGGCCGAAGTCGATACGGGCGCACCCCAGGTTGCTTATCGTGAAGCCATCAGCAGGAAAGTCGAGTGGGTGTACACTCACAAAAAACAGACCGGCGGCAGCGGCCAGTACGCCAGGATCAACGGTATCATGGAGCCCTGGAAAAAAGAAAATTATGAGTTCGAGAACAAGATAAAGGGTGGACGCATCCCCACTGAGTACATACCTTCCTGCGACAAGGGTTTCCAGACCGCAATGCAGAAGGGCTCTCTCCTCGGGTTCCCTGTCGTTAATGTGAAGATGACCGTCGTAGACGGCGCTTCCCATGCCGTTGACTCTTCAGACATGGCCTTCCAGACCGCTGCCCTGATGGGCTTCCGGGATGCTTACAGGAAAGCCGGTCCCATCATCCTCGAACCCATTATGAAGGTTGCCGTCGAAGGTCCCACCGAATTCCAGGGGAATATTTTCGGCAGCATCAACCAGAGACGAGGTATGATATTGGCATCCCAGGAAGAGGGTGTGAACTGCACCGTTGAAGCCGAAGTTCCATTAAGTGAAATGTTCGGATATTCCACGACATTGCGTTCATCGACTCAGGGCAAGGCGGAGTTCACCATGGAGTTCGCCAAGTTTGCGAAAGTTCCCCAGTCAATCGGCGAAGAGCTGATAAAGAAGGCTGAGGAAGCAAAAAAGACCCGGAAATAAGGAATGAGCGATGGTTAAGAAAGAACTGATTAACAAGAGTCCGCTTCGGAAACTGGACAAGTCCATCAACGGCGGCGTCGGAGCCGGTAATATCGGTGTTGTGGCCTCCCGCCGGGGAATCGGCAAGACAGCCTGCCTGGTGCATATCGCCACAGACAAGCTGATGGCCGGAAAGCATGTCATTCATGTCTCTTATGCCAAGAGAGTGGACCATATCATCAGCTGGTACGAGGATATCTTCAAGGAAATCAGCCAGAAGCGCGAATTGGATAATGCGATGGAAATCCACGATGAAATCATTCACAACCGCGTCATCATGAATTTCAGTCAGCAGGGTACATCTGTAAAACAGGTGATTGCCGGGGTTACCGCCATGATGGACAATGGTCAGGTTGAAACAGATGTCATCGTTGTTGATGGTTTTGATTTCACCAAGGCCTCTGCCGATGACGTAGTGGCTTACAAGTCCTTTGCCACTGACAAAAACATAGAACTCTGGTTCACCGACGATTATCACCGTGAGGATATCGACGGGCCGGTGCTCAACGAAGAAGGCATCCCGACGAACCTGGTACCCTTCATGGATCAGATTGACGTCATCGTCACCCTGAAAGCCGAGAAAGATTATCTTCACCTCTACCTCGTAAAAGATCATGGAATCATCAATACCGAGGACCTGCCGCTGAAACTTGATCCCAAGTCCCTGCTTATCGCGGAAGTGTAGTCCCTGCGGCTGTTATTACCGTGAAAAGCCGTCCTCCGGGGCGGCTTTTTTCATGGTGCATGGATTATCATGCTCTTGCCTAAGGATGCGACGGAAGGCAGAATGGATGTCTGACAGCAATGACACAGAAGATTTCATACAGAATCAGATTCACGTTCCCCGAAGGGGATGATGAGCGGGAGCGCATGCTGCCGTCGATTGACCAGTTTCTGAGGGTTTTCGAAGAAGCTGACCGCCTCATCGCCGGTTCCCTGGGGCTTGAACTGGATTACCGTCGTGCCCTCAAGGAGATGGGTGAGTCTCATTTCTATTATTACATCACCCTGAAGCTCAGCTGGCCTCCTCAAATTCTGCTTGGGTCCTGGCCGGAACCATCTTCACTGCGTAAATGGATGGATCTGGCCCGCAACGATCTGTTTGATTCAGCTGGAATTGAAACTGTTACGGTAGATGATATTGCGGAGAGGTGGGACAGATGGGCCAGGGCCGAAGGGCTGGCCGACGCCATTGTCTACACCGCACCGCCGGCGCTGCGACTGAAACCCCTGCTGGAAGACCTCGGCCGGGCCGTCTCAACTCTCGGCGGCGGCAATTCGGTTGCTCTGGACTAGATTGCCTGACTGATTCCCGAGAACGAGTCCCGGATCTGCTCGTTTCTGATACAGATATTCCTGAATGTTTCCAGTTCACGGTCTTCTTTTACCGCATGGCGCAGTACGGCGATTTCCCGCTCAACGGCGATGATTTCCTGACGGATGCGTTCATATCGGGTCATTTTCATCCTCCCTGTCATTATATGATCGGCGGTTTCATCAACCGGGTTTACAGAAGACGATTTTGAAAAAACACCTTCAGCTCTGGAACACGGACAGCCGGAGGATTATAATTAATTCAGGAGGATGCCATGTCCGATCTGGACAGCTCTCATAACGAAGACGATGAAGACAAGATCATTTCATTGGACGACCTTGAGAGTATGGAAAACGAAAAGGAACATCAGATCGATTCAAACGTCGATGAGGATGACTGGGGTGATTCCTATGACGATCTGGACAGTGAGTCATGGGAGCGTCAGTACCGTCAGGATGAGGAAGAAGTAGAACGCGATCCCTGGGAACTGGGGTGACAAGGCTGCGGTCTCACCGGTTATAATGTAGTTTGAATGATCACTTCATCGAGCCGCAGGGATCTGATAGATCGGCTGCGTTATACTTTTATCAACGCTGATTATAAGGAAATTGATGTCCTTATCGCCGGATTACAAAATAAAAGCAATTACGAGGAGCTTTGCGAGGAATTCTTCCAGGGCTGCAGTATAGATTCCAGGGGGTATCTTGTTCCTTCCGGGTTTTTTTCCGACAATGCCGGAACCGTTTCGCTTCTTTATGCCATGTACGAACTTCTCGGCTGTTCTCCCGACACTTTCCTGCTGAAACATCGGGTGACCCGGGTGAAATTCATCGGAAAGGACCTGACCGGCTATTTCCGCATACCCAGGGGGTTGTTCTCACTTCCGCGGATAGAGGCGCTAATTGTCCGGGGTATCGGCATAAGCCGGCTTCCCGATAATGTGCATGCAGCCAGGAGCTTGAGAATACTCGATCTCGGGTCCAACAGGTTCAGCCGTTTTCCTGAGAGCATCCTGAAACTCCCCAATCTTACGGCACTCAATATGTCATATAACGATCTTTCAGCATTGCCTGATGGTATTGGAAGGCTTAAACGGTTGCGAATATTCAACCTCAAAGGTAATGCACTGTCCGTATTACCCCCCGACTGGCACCGTCTGCAGAACCTGAGGACATTGGATTTGTCCATGAACCGGTTAAAAACCGTTCCCGATTCTCTGCGGACGCTGGTTGCCCTGAAAGAGCTTCGGCTTGCTTACAATGAACTGTCCGCCACGGACGAGGCTCTTTGGGAGAAGCGTTCCAGAGAGGATAGTCTGGGAGATCAGGGATCTTTGGGAATCGGCAGTTAGGAGTGCTGAATTATGTATCTTCCTGACATATCCAGTGATCGATATGAAACCGATCCGAATCGTTTCCAGCGCTTTTCCTCAAGGCGTATTTTCAAGGGGCTGTTCTGGTTTTATTTACGTTACTCAATTCTTGTCATCTGGTCGGGAATCAAATTCTCATATACAAGGGATCCGCAAAAGGCTGTGACCCTCCAGGCCTTGAGGGTGATGCGCATCGTGGAGAAGCAGGGAGCACATCTGACATTTGAAGGCATGGACAGATATCCGGACGATCAGGGACCGTATGTGTTCGCCTGCAACCATATGGGAACACTGGAGGTGAATGCACTTCCCGGGCTGATTGCAGCCAGGACTCCGATGACCTTCGTTGTTAAGCAAAAACTGCTGAAATTGCCGTTTTTCGGTCAGGTACTGAAACGGCTGCGGGCCATACCCGTATCCAGGCGTCATCCCGGCGAAGACCTGATGCAGGTGTTGGAAGGCGGCAAGAAACTTCTGGCCGAAGGTGTTTCGGTGATTCTCTTCCCCGAGAGTACCCGGCAGGATGTTTTTTCACATCGACAGTTCAATACCCTGGCTGTAAAGCTGGCCCTCAAAGCCGATGTTCCTGTCATTCCCGTAGCTCTGCGCACCGATTTCTGGGGGGCAGGAAAACGAGTCAAGGAGTTCGGTCCTCTTCATATGGACAGGCCTGTACATATCTGTTTCGGTGATCCGATACGTCCCACCGGGCGGGGAAAAACCGAGCACCGGCAGGTTCTGGATTTTATTGCCGATCACCTTACAGAGTGGGGTGCGGCAGTGGAAAAGCCTGAGGATTGAATATAACGGGGTTTCCTTGTGGATAACCTGGGGAAAAATTGGGAGATCCTGGGTATAACTATTTCTCTATTGCTTTAAACCTCAGTTTTCAGCTGGAAACAGGGTACTAAACAAGTGTATTCCATGTAATCTGGTATGATATTGACTGAAAAAATCCCAAATGCAGGTAATTCAATCGGTTTTCATTCCCCGGTAGACGGAAAATCGCCCCGGAATCGGGGTGATCTTTTCCAGGTATGGCGATACCTTGATTGTGGATAACCTGGGGATAACTATTCTCGATCAGATAAAGACTATCGTCGCTGTCCAACCCGGCTGAAAATCTTCTCTACATCATCTACAGCACGAACAGCTGCTCTTTCCTCCGGTATACCGGCTGCCAATGTGCCTCCGGCAGCCCGCATCATTTCCGCGGCTTCCCAGGAAACGTGGAAGATTGAGGTATCATTGAGCAGCAGGTTGGCGAAAAGTTCGTCCAATACACGGCGGGGCTGCTCGCTCTCATACCCGAGAACGATTCTGTCAGGATGAAGAAAACCGCGAAGTCCTTCGGGTTGACTGAAAAATGTCGGAAATGCGACGACGTTAACGGCTCCGGTGTACATTGCATCGTTCAGCCAGTCCTGCAATATACGGCAGCTGCCGGTGGGAATTCGGGCGGTAACGATGACGGTAGAGAATGCTGCAATGGCACCCGACAGGCACTCCGCGGTTCTGAGAATGGCGGTTCGCTCAGGGATACCATCCGGATCCAATCCCGGGATTCCAGCGATAATAACCACATCGGTTTCCGCCAGGCAGTTTTCAGGTTCGGAAGTGAACTTCAGTTGCCCTTCGCGAAGAACGATCTTCATCTGTCTGGAAAGATCAATATCCTCTCCGATCGGCGCTCCTCGCTGCAGGCGTCTTGTCCTGCTGTGATTCCGATCGACTGTAGTAACGGTATGACCCAAAGTTGCGAGGCCGACAGCGACGGTTAAACCCTCATAGTCGGTCCCCAACACAGTGATGCGCATGGTCATAAACACCCCCCCCGGCGTTTCTATTTATAGAACTAAGTTTATGAATTGATTTCATCCAGCCGTCAAGGCTGTATGAGTAAACAATGAATCATTAACCTCCTCTTATATGACTATTTAACCCCGATATAGCCATAAAGTTACTTCATTACAGGATTTTCACCAGATTTGAAATGAAAGAATTGTAAATGGATTATCAGGAGGCTGTCGGACTTGGGGCTTTCGAGAAGATTTTCGATGATTTTTTTCCGATGCAAGGCGGTAAAAGCGGAGTTTAGCTGGGCCAGGATGCAGGGCCGCGCAGCAAGCACAGCTTGCGACCAGGCTAAATGAGCATTTTACGAACACCGCAGCTTAAAAAAGAGCGAAAATAC
>DAOVYP010000557.1 GCA_030635565.1 Spirochaeta sp.
AAGGTCGGTTGCAGAGGTGTGAGGCGAGCTTGGTTAGATCGTTAACCGTCCCGGAACCGACTGCCACGGGAATCGCTCGGGTTCGGTCAAGATATTTTTTCAGGCGTTCAACAAAACGGTATTCGGTATCGAGATCGTCATCCTCGAAGATAAAAGGAACTAACACCTTTCGCCCATCCTGACGCAGATTCCGGCAGACCTTTTGTCCAGCGGCCTGGTATGTATTGGAGTCGGCGATCACAATCACGGGTCCCGAGGGAAAACAGCGATCCAGGCATTTGCCCGTCATCGCAAGCGTCCCTACTCCGATTTTCACGAGACGAGTCATCGCCCCTTTCCACAAGGACTCGTAAACGCGTTGCTCGGCTCGTATTTCAGCGGATTGAGTCATTTCCAGGCCTGCCCTTCTTGGTATTCGCAGAACACTTCCGGAGTATGACATGAAAGTTTGCCTTCAGCAGGACCTTCAGGCGTTCGAGGCTGTGAAAAAACAGTTCCTGGGTGGTGATATCAGCATGAATCAACGGTTCAACCATCAGCAGATTAACGTCCTGTACCAGGGTCCGAGCGAGCATCACCCTTTGCTGCTGGTTTTCCGATAGTTCTCCTACCTGCCGGTTCGCCAGATCGGTGATTTCCATGGTATCAAGAGCGGCTTCGACAATCATCTCTGTATTGTAGCGAATAGAATCCAGATAGTTGCCCCCCTCGCTGACCGTGGGGAGCCAGGAATCCGATAAGAAGTTCCACAACTGGAAGATCACGACCTGTTTCGGTGGCTACAGAGAAGGCAAGAATTTCAGAACCCTGCCCGCAGTACCACAGCCGAAACAAGCCTTTAAGTTCCGCTGATTTGATGGTAGCACATAATCTATATATTTCGGAAAGAAGCGGAATCGCAGTACATTGCTCAGCTCTCAAGATACCCCAGAAAAGCATCAACATAGGCTTCCAGCCCAACCAGTTTCGCCGGTTCAACCGAACGTTTGTCGAGACTGACAAATTTCTTCAAGGACTTCACAGGAACACCATCAGCAAGAGCCTTCCCGCAGAGAGCGGCACCGTAGCTGGTCGCTTCTTCCAGTTCCGTCAGAAACAGCGGATTCTCCGGCAGCAATGCTCCCAGAAGGGCGCCGTAGTTCCTGTTCTGCCGGAACCCGCCTTCGATGAAGACTTCGGTTCCCGGGGCGAGATCTACCCTTTGCAGGGCGATCCGGGTCTGTATGGCCAGTGAGAGATTTGCCAGGGCGAATCCTGCCAGGTAATCGTTGAAAACATTCGGCCACCGCCGCCCCTTGATGATATCGGCAACAGGATATGTTTCATCTCCGTCAATCACCCGGGCCACCGAATCGGGGAATTGACCGGTTCCCGGTACCACCGTCGGCAGGATGAAGCTCTGAGGGTTCGAAAGAATGTCGGTGTACATGGCGGGATCGTAATCCGGCCAATCCTTCCTGTCGTGATGGGCCATCAGGGCATCTGTGTAGGCTTCGTATTCCAGGCCGCCAAGAAGAACTGATGTCTTTACGGGCTGATTGGCATAGGAGATGTTGTAAAAAACCATCTTTCCCAACTCATCGGCGGCAAACTCCACTTTGTCCGTGGGATGCATGGCCACGCACCAGGTGCCGGTTGAATTCAGGACGAAGTCCTGCTCCTGAGCAATGAGGTAAGGGACAAGGGACGAATTGGAATCATGGATGCCAAGGGTCACCCTGGTATCCCCGGGCAGACCCGTAGCAGCTGCCACTTCCGGTGTGATGACACCCAATTCACTTTCGGAAGCCCCCGGTTTCTTCGGCAGCATGCCCCGAATACCCAGGACATCGGCCACACTCGACCAATCTTCCGCGGCGTAATCCCAC
>DAOVYP010000435.1 GCA_030635565.1 Spirochaeta sp.
ATGTTCGAGAGTGATGAGGGTGTGGAATTGATACGTAAAAACCGGGCGACCCGGGCATTTCTATCTGCCAGCGGTATCGATTCCAGATTGGGTGTCACCTGTGCCAATCCTTATGAGAGAGATACCAAAAAAGCCGCCATGGAATCCTCAGGAATGAGAATACTCCTGGCGGACAGTGGAAAATTCAGCGCTGTCGGAGGGGTCTGGTTCGCCGATGTATCCGATTTTGACATGATTATCACCGACAGGGGTTTACCTGCTGAAGAGCGGTCCTGGCTCGAAGAATCATCGGTTGAAGTTCTGTATGTCTGAATTCCCACTAAAGCGGATGTCATCAATCTGCTTGTCATGCAGGCGCTTGTTGACCTTACCTCCTTGTTGTTAAAAAAAGAACTAAAAAGTTCTATTTTTAACATTTTTCACTTGACAGCTCGATTCGTCTCGACCATTATCATGAAATGACGGTTTTGAATTTGCCGTCATCCCCGAATGGAGGCACAGCTATGAGTGAAAAGAATACAGAAGCCCTGGGAATGATTGAAACCCGCGGTTTCGTCGGATTGGTGGAGGCGGCGGACGCCATGGTCAAGGCCGCCCAGGTGGATCTGATAGGCTATGAGAAAATCGGAGGGGGCTATAACACCGCCATTGTCCGGGGTGATGTGGCGGCTGTCCGGGCCGCCGTGGATGCCGGCAGCCGCGCGGCCCAGAAGGTTGGCGAAGTGATATCAGTCCATGTCATCCCGCGGCCTCATGATGCCGTGGATGCGGCACTACCCCTCGGGCGGAAATCATGAGCATTGATCTGAGAGCTTATATCTTTCTTGATTCACTCCAACCGCAGATGGCGTCGTTCATATCGACTATTTCCAAGGGATATTTCCCCGTGGCCGATCAGGCTTCATGTGTGGTGGAAATCGCCCCCGGCATAGAGATAAACCGGCTCACCGACATCGCACTCAAAGCCACCAACGTCAAACCCGGCCTTCAGGTTGTGGAGCGATCCTTCGGCATGCTGGAAGTTCATTCGGACAGTCAGGGTGATGCACGTATGGCCGGTGAGGCCATCCTCAGGGAATTGAAGATGACTGCCGCGGAAGCCATGAAACCCCGTATCCTGACCAGCCAGCTGATCAAAAATATATCCGATCATCAGGCCCAGCTGATCAACAAGGTTCGTTACGGCAATATGATTGTCCGGGGCGACACCCTGTACGTTCTGGAGATGGAACCTGCCGGTTATGCGTATTATGCGGCCAACGAAGCGGAGAAAACCGCCCGGATTAATATTATCAATGTGACGGGATTCGGGAAATACGGACGGGTATACATCGCCGGTGAAGAGGCTGAGGTTATCGAGGCCCGAAAGGTCGTAGAGGAACGTCTGGCGGCCCTGCCCGGTAGAGAAATAGGAGAATAATATGGCGGAAGGACATAGGGACGCATTGGGAATGATCGAAACCCGGGGATTTACGGCAATGGTCGAGGCCTCGGATGCCATGGTAAAGGCGGCCCGGGTAGAGCTGATCGGATATGAGAAAACCGGTGGTGGTTATGTCACGGCAGTTGTGCGAGGCGATGTGGCGGCGGTACGGGCCGCTGTGGATGCCGGGAGTCAGGCGGCCGAGAAGGTCGGTGAGCTGATCTCCGTCCATGTCATACCCCGTCTCAACAGTGCAGTTGACGCGGCCCTCCCGTTGGACCGTACGATCGACAAGAAGAAATAGGGGGCTATTTATGGTTCTGGCGCGAGTCAGCGGAACCGTCGTGTCCACTCATAAAACCGAGGATCTGACAGGTCTCAAGTTATTAATGCTCGAGAAGTTGGATCCACGGACCATGAAGGGACTCGGTGCTTATGTGGTGGCCCTGGACGGCGTGGGTGCCAATGTCGATGAGATTGTCTTTTTTGTCACCGGCAGCAGCGCCAGGTACACCGAAATCAGTAAAGGCAAGCCGACTGATGCGACGGTAGTCGCTATTGTGGACTCTGTAGAACTGGAGGGCCGGCCGGTATACCGGAAGAGCGGAGACGATACACCGTGACACTGGCGCGAATTGTCGGAACGGTCGTATGCGCGCAAAGCGCCGACGGGATTCCGGGAGCCGTCTGGCGCCTGGCGGAAATTTGCGATCAGTCTGGAAAACCCGATGGGGAAATCCTCATTGCCCTGGACATGGTCGGTTCCGAACGGGACGATGTGGTCCTTCTATGCCGGGGCAGCAGCGTCCGATGGACACAGATGACGGCGGACAAACCGGTGGACACCCTGATTGTAGGCCTGGTTGAGATGATCGATGAGGGCGGCACCCTCACATACCGGCGTTGAGGAGAAAATCATGCTGCAGGACGACCTGAAAAAGGTGATTGCCGAGGTGCTGAAAGATTTCAAACTTGAGGATCTGACAGAATCCCCGCAAATCCAAACGGAGGCATCCCCGATTCTCTCGGGACCGGGACTGTTCTCCTATCGGGAAACCGCAATCAGCACCGCCCGTGAAGCTCAACTGAAACTGATGGAACTCGGTCTGGATAAGCCAAAGGCTCGAGCGATTGTGCTGGCTAAAAAGGGTTGGCACGCGGGGGTAATCGGGATCGTGGCCTCGCGGATTGTGGATAAATACCATCGGCCAACAGTAATGATCGCTATTGAAGATGAGTATGGGCAGGGCTCGGCGCGGAGCATAAATGGTTTCAATATCTTCGAGGCCTTGGAGGGATGCGAGCGTTGGCTGGATAGGTTCGGCGGTCATGCTATGGCGGCAGGATTGC
>DAOVYP010000434.1 GCA_030635565.1 Spirochaeta sp.
AGATCGGCAAACGACTCGGCCAGGCGCTTACCTGCGGATTTCCTGACTCGTGTGTCGGGATCTTCCCTGATGAGTTTGATGAGCTGATTGTAGAGTCGAGTTCTATCGGTCCCCGTTCCGGTGAAACGGGCCGTGTCACTCCTTATCACCGCAGACTGGTCCGAGAGTCCTTTTTGAAGAAGTGGATCCTCGATCACAGCTGTCATGCTTTCCAGAAGTACGAGCCTGGAGACCCGTCTGGTTGCTTCCTGATCTGATACGGCCATGTTCCGGAGATCAGCTTCGGGAAGATTTAAGGCCAGTGCCGCTTTTCTGATCTGTTGACCATCAGGAAAGTCACCAAGATAGCTATCCAACGCATTATATGCCGTTTTATCGCCCGCCGACTGAAGGTATGTCTGGAAAGCCCGGGCAGGGTGTCGGCTTTCAAGAGCTGTATGAATGTTATTTCTGGAACTGGAAACTGGCATATCTTAATCCTGGGTTATTTTCTTAACCATTTCGAGCCATCCCCCATAAAGTTTATTTCGCCGTTCTTCACTCATCTGAGGCTTGAAAATCGTGTCGGTATCAGGCAGGCCCTTCAGATCATCGATGCTGTTCCATAAACCCGACCCGAGTCCGGCCATCAATGCGGCCCCCAGAGCCGTTATTTCTACAGATGAAGGTCGTTCCACAGGAATATCGAGAAGATCAGCCTGAAACTGCATCAGAATACCACTGTTGGTCACCCCGCCGTCCACCCGCATCCGTTTGAGTTCCCGGCCGGAATCGGCGATCATCACATCAATGACATCCCGACTGCGGTAAGCGATGGATTCAAGAAAGGCGCGGCATACATGGGCTTTTTTACTGGCTCTTGTGAGACCCGTAAGGGCTCCCCGGGCTTCACTGCTCCACCATGGAGTACCCAGTCCCTGATATGCGGGGACAAGATATACCCCTCCGGTGTCATCCACTTCTTCAGACAGGCGGTCGATTTCCTGTACGCTGCTCACCAGCCCAAGATCGTCACGCAGCCACTGAAGCACCGCGCCGGCCATGAACACGCTGCCCTCAAGTGCATAGGTGAGTTTTCCGTTCATGCCCCAGGCAACCGTGCTTAATAACCCTCCGGGAGAATGTAACGGTTGTTCACCGACATTCATCAGCATGAAACAGCCTGTACCGTAGGTATTCTTGACATCACCGGGGTCGAAAGCCCTGTGTCCGAAGAGTGCGGTATGCTGGTCACCGGCGATACCTGTAATCGGTATGGAGCGGCCGAAGAGCAAGGGATCTGTTTCTCCGAAAAAACCGACAGAAGGTTTAATCTCCGGGAGCATAGCGATTGGAATATCCAGAATTTTCAGGATTTCTCCATCCCATCCTCCGGTTTTCAGGTTCATGAGCATGGTACGGGAAGCGTTACTGACGTCTGTCGCATGGACTTTGCCGCCGGTGAGTTTCCATAAAAGCCAGGTGTCGATGGTTCCAAAAAGAATATCACCCTCTTGAGCCCTGACGGCCAGTTCAGGATTTTCATCGAGCATCCAGCGAATCTTGGTTCCGGAAAAATAAGGATCAAGCATCAGTCCTGTACGGTTTCGGATGAAATCCTCATGACCGGCCTCTTTAAGTCTCCTGCAGATATCCATGCTTCTTCGGCACTGCCATACAATGGCGCGTTCGACGGGGATACCTGTATTTCGATCCCAGAGTACCGTAGTCTCCCTCTGATTGGTGATACCGACAGCAACTATGGAGTTTATGTCGGCATCGACTTCACCGATGGCTTCCCTGGCAACTGCAAGCTGACTTGCCCAGATTTCATCTGCATCATGTTCAACCCATGATTCCCGTGGAGTGTACTGGGTGAACTCCCGTTGGGAGGATGAGATTTCAGCACCGCTCTCATCAAAAATAATGGCACGGGAGCTGGTAGTTCCCTGATCCAATGCAAGTATGTGACGGTTCATAATTCCATTATCCGTTCTGAGGGGCGTTTTTGTCGATATTTATCATCCCGAAAAACAGATGGATAGTATGGGTAATCGTGCATATAATTACTTATATGACTAAAATACCGGTTATTCCGGGTGTCTGGTGGGTAGAAATACCCGAAGTGGATCTCCGTATCCTCTGCGGAACTCCAATGGACAGCATAAAACATCTCATACGGCGAGGTTTAGTAAAAAATATTGAAAGGAATGGTGTGGTCGTTGAAGTCGGCCCGAATGCCATCCTTCTGTCGGACGTTACGATACAAAAAGGTCGTTTTTGGAATCTTGCCGAGTTTCCGGTGCTGCATATGCTTTACCGCCAGGGTATGGCGATTCCAGGACATCCGGGCAACAACGGATCCAAACCGATACTGACAGGTCTTGAAGAACGAACTGAAGCCGTTCTCAGCTATATATACCGGGGTACTTATGGCCTGGTTACAAAAGATGAAATGCTTGAAGCCGGAATTCCGGATAAAGATATCGAAGAACTCTGGCGGCTCAAGCTGAAATTCTCCGCCGGAGAAATCAAATCCCCCCATGAACTTGTGGACGTCAAACCGGTGAAAGGCGGGGAAGTTGTTCTTGCCGGTGATGTCACCCTGATACGGGAAGGAGAAAATCTTTACACTTTCAAATATAAGAATCAGTCGCTGAAGGTGGACATGAATCTCCCGGTCGGAAAGGACTGGTCGGCTTCCTATATCCTCAATCACATTGAAGTTGATGAAGGGTATTTCTCTGTGATTCATATCGGAGAAGGAAACGGATGGGACCCGGAAAAGCCGTTC
>DAOVYP010000242.1 GCA_030635565.1 Spirochaeta sp.
GGAAAAGGCATCACCAGCCGGGTTTTCACCATCGGTTCGGCGTGGTGAATCCCATGAAATAGAAAACTGATTCTCTCCTGAAGCGGGGTTCTGGTTGTGAAATGAAACAGCCAGCGGTGAAGGGTATATTCGGCAAATGTCCAGATAAAGAGTCCGGCCAGAAAGACCAGTGGAATGTAGAGGCCTTTCATGACACTGTGCGGATAAGTGAATATGGCCCGGTAAATCAGATAGACATCCAGAGCACCCCACAGGATGGCAATCTGTAACGGATGGATATGAGTGAAAAATTCCAGAAAATCCGATTTAAAGACTCGTACGGGTTCTTTTGTTTTCATGAGTGTGCCTTATGAAATAATATTATTGTATTATAGCCGTATTCACAGGATTATGTTTAGGTATCATGCCCCGAAACTGTATCCCTGTAAGGTGGTTCCCGGTGTTTTACAGACGGAAAGATGCAAAACTCATAAAAGGCCTGGCGATGATCAACCGGGTAATACCCTTCATGTTGAGGGATAAGATCGGATCCCAGGTGTACGTCCCCCTGAAACTTTATATGGACAATGCGATCGACTTTGTGAAAGAGAAGTCTGAAGAGCACGGACGCAGGGATTTCAGTTATTTTGATATTCTGGTGGCCTCGGTGATGCGTTCCATTGCGGAGAAACCTCAACTCAATCGTTTCATCAAGGGCCGTCATCACTACCAGCGAAACGATCTGAGTGCAACGTTCATCGTTAAGAAGAAACTTACCGAAGAGGATGAAGAACGTCAGGCCATTATCAAATTCGATCCGGCCGATACCTTCGATGACTATACCCGTAAACTCAGGCAGGCCATTCGGGACATGAGAACTTTCGAGGAGGACGATGGAGAGAAAGTGATGAAAATCCTTTTATCCTTCCCCACATGGTTTGTCAATTTCTTCACAGGAATAATGATGAAGCTTGACGACGTCGGGATGATGCCGATGTCCCTCAGTTCAGTTGACGGGATGCACACCAGTATTTATATAGCGAATCTGGGAAGCATCGGTTTTGACGATGCACCGTTTCATCATATCTACGAGTGGGGAACCGGTTCCGTCTTTCTCACATTCGGTCGGCTTCATAAAGAGCGGATATTCAGCAAGGATGGAACCGAAAGGGTACGCTATGTCATTAACGCGGCTGTCAGCATAGACGAGAGAATCAGCGAGGGTATTTTCTTCGCCAATGCCATACGCCTGTTCAAGAAGTACGTGGAGAATCCACGGCTTCTGGATGAAAAGCCCGAGCTGCCCGACCTTTGGGAGAAAATGAAACAGCAAGGGAAAACCATTTATTTGAAGCAATAATGATCCGAATGAAATTCTTTCATTGCTCGCAAGTTCACTTTGCGAACTCGTTGTTATCCGTTCGTTGTTTGAGAATCAGGATTCAGTTTTTCTTTTTCCCGGAAATCAACACGAGAATTGCCGTCACTCCTCCGAATGCCGCCACCGGCCAGAGTCCGGCCTTGTCAACGGCAAGCCCCAGGAGCGGTGCGAATATCATCACATAGAAGGAACCCGCCTGGGAGTCGATGGATAGAATGGTGGCTCCCATTTCCGCATCTGAGACATCGTCGATTCGGCTCATGAGAATGGGCCGCCAGATGTTCTGGAGTATGACGATGAAGACAAAACAGGCCGCTGCGGCGATGTCCCAACCCCGCCACAACCCTCCTGCCGCGCCCAGGAAGCACAGGATTGTTATCATCCAGAGTAATCGGGCTGCAGGTTCGGATCCGCCTGATCTGTCGGCGAATCTGTGTGATTTCCGTGATGCAAAGCTGGAAATGAGATAGAGCATGAAAAAGACGGCCCCCACGATAACGGCGGAACGCCGCTCATAAGACAATACCGCCAGGAAGGGCAGAGCGATGGCGGTCTGTTTGAGAAGCGGCTGAAGATAATCTTTGGTGAGTGTGGCATTACCCTTGTAGGTCATTGATTCGAGGAAAAGACGGCGCAAGGGAATATTTTTCATGGAATCGGACAGAGTGGAAATCAGACGGCGCCAGAGGTCAGCCAAAGTGATTCCTGAATGATAGGAACCATCAAGCCAGGATGGATATCCGAGAAAGTTGATGATATTGGCCAGGTAGGGTAAAACCGACAGCCAGAAAATGGTGGTGTAATTCTCAGTTATGATGACGGCGGCAGTTGCCAGAACCACAGATGCGGCGGCGCCGATCTGACTCCAGGAGCGGGTATAGCCGTAGAACAGGGTTTTTTCACCGGTTCGGCCTTCGGATGCGAGCCAGTCGAAAATCATGGCCTTGTGAGTGCCGGTGCGGAACGCCTCTCCGACGGCGAAGAAGAACATTGCGGCAAACAGGGTCCAGAGTGGACGGCTCAGGGCGAAAATAATAAATGACACAATGTAGGCGGTGAAGGAAGCGATCATGGAACGCCTGCGGCCGAAAGTATCGGCAATGAGCCCGGAGGGGACTTCCAGTATGTTCACCCATACCAGGCGGAAGCCGATGAGCAGTCCGATGGTGAAGAAGCTGAGGCCTTTATCGATGAATGCCAGGATGAGAAAGGGCTCATAGTATTTCTGGTTCTTCAGAAACCCGTAAAGTGAAAAGCGGGTGAGCATATTTCGGGACATGAGTTATTGTATGCCGGAACCGGGAACCCGGGGTATGATACTTTTCATGGTTTACAGGAATTACGGCAGAAGCGGGAGAAAGACCGCGGCATTGGGATTCGGCGGGATGAGGTTCGAAACTCCCATGGATACGGATAAATCAGCGGCGACAGTACTCAGGGCATTCGAGAAAGGCGTCAGCTATTTTGATACGGCCCCAGGGTACAGCGAAGATCAGTCGGAAATCATCATGGGAACCGCTGTCAGGGAGATGAAGAAAAGCGGGGCACCCTTCACCATATCAACCAAGTCCAGCAAAGCCGACGGTGCTGAGCTGAGGGCCCAGCTTGAAGAATCCCTCAGGCGCCTGAATGTCGATGTTATCGATTATTACAATTGCTGGTATGTGTTGACTCTGGATATTTGGGAAGAGCGAAAGAAGGGCGGGGCTGTGGATGCCATTCTCAAGGCGAAGGAGGAGGGACTCATTCGTCACGCGGTGTTTTCAACCCATATGCCGGGTTCAGATATTAAACAGGTTATTGAAGAGGGGTATTTCGAGGGGGTCACACTCGGATATTCGGTTATTAATTTTCCCTTTCGGCAGGAAGGCATCCAGGCTGCTGCGGACAACGGAATGGGCGTTGTCGTGATGAATCCGCTGGGGGGCGGGCTTATTACCGGGAATCCTGAAGCCTTCAATTTCCTGAAGGCACGTCCCGAGCAGTCCATTCTGGAGGCGGCATTGCATTTTCTGCTTTCCGATGAGCGTATTTCCGTTTCTCTGGTCGGCTTCCGTAATGATGACGATGTGGATTCGGCTGTTGCCGCCGTAAACAGTTTCAGTCCCTATGTCGACGAAGAGGTTGCATATATCCACAACCGGGTTGAGAAAGAATTCAATGCCATGTGCACATCCTGTATGTACTGCAATGTCTGCCCGGAAGGTATTCCGGTCTGGGCCTTCATGGAGACGTGGAATCATCTGAAGCTCAGTGACGGGGATAAACCGGTCGGCCGTATCAAGTGGCATTGGGGCAGCTCCGTCGATGTGCTGGACCGCTGCACGTCATGTCGAAAATGCGAAATGGCCTGTACCCAGCATCTGCCCATACTGGAACGTTTCGAAGACTTGAAAGCCGCGGTGAAGGAATAAGAATATGGATGACATCCTGACGCCATGAGTATTCCCTCCATCGTCATACTCACCGGAGCCGGTATTTCAGCCGAATCGGGTATCCGGACCTTCCGGGGCAACGACGGGCTTTGGGAGTATCACCGCATCGAGGATGTGGCCACCCCCGAGGCTTTTGAGAGAAACCCGGCCCTGGTTCAGCGGTTCTATAATGAACGACGCAGGCAGTTGTTGTCCGATGATATCCTGCCTAATCCCGCACATACGGCACTCGGGAGGCTGGAGAGGGAATATCCCGGTTCTGTGACTGTGATAACCCAGAATATCGACAATCTCCATGAGCGGGGGGGCAGTGAAAACCTCATCCACATGCATGGGGAGATGCTGAAGTTGTACTGCCGGCACTGCCGTGTACGGTTTGATATTTCCGGCGATGTCAGCCCTGCCGACCAATGTACGGCCTGCGGGAGAGTCGGGGAACTCAGGCCGGATATCGTCTGGTTCGGTGAAATGCCCTATCGAATGGAAGAAATATATGCCCGTCTTGAGGAATGCGGCCTTTTTCTGGCAATCGGAACATCCGGTAATGTCTATCCTGCGGCAGGATTCGTACAAATTGCCGGTAAGGTTGGGGCCCATACCGTGGAGGTGAATCTTGAACCCTCACAGGTTGAAAACGAATTTGCCGAGCACCGTTACGGTATGGCCGGAGAACTGGTACCAGGTCTGGTTGAAGAAATTCTGTCGGGGGAATTGTTTAATGAAGGAA
>DAOVYP010000055.1 GCA_030635565.1 Spirochaeta sp.
AAGGCCGGTTCCGGGAAGATCTGTATTTTCGTCTCAATGTGATTCCCCTGTCGGTGCCGCCACTGAGGGAACGTCAGGAAGACCTCCCGACCCTGATCGATTATTTTCATAAAAGTCTCGTAAAAGGTAACAGCGACGCCTCTCCCCCCGGGTTCTCGGCTGAAGCCATGAAACTTCTTACCGAATATTCCTGGCCGGGGAACATTCGGGAGTTGAAGAATTTCATCGAGAGAGTTACCATCCTTGTAGACGAGGCCGAAGTTACCGAGGAAACGGCCCGGTATTATCTGGGTGAAGCGGGCTCCCGTCCGTCGGCCGTTTCCACCGACCGTGAATATGACGGTATGAAACTCGGTGAAGCCAGGGATCTTTTCGAGAAACGCCTGTTGGAAAGGCGGCTCGAAGAGAATGGATACAACAATGCAAAAACCGCGCAGGCCCTGGGAGTATTTCGCAGCACCCTGCACGGAAAGATCAAAAAACTCGGTGTCGAGATAAGGAAATGAAGGCTCCAACGAAACGACAAACCGAAGTCCTCGATTTTCTCAAATCGTTTTTGAGCAGCCATAAGTATCCACCGACTATCAGAGAAGTCGCCGGTCATTTTGGAATCTCGGTTAAGGGCGCCTATGATCATGTGAAGGCCCTTGAGAAGAAAGGTCTTATTGCCTGCGACAATAACCGTTCCCGGGCTATTGAGATAATCAATCAACCGTCGGATTCTGAAAACGATCAAGTGCAGGTTCCACTCCTCGGACATGTCGCGGCGGGAATGCCTCTTTTTGCGGAGGAGAATAATGAAGGCACTCTATCGCTGCCTGCCGCTATGGTGGGAAAAGGTCAGGTTTTTGCCCTTCGTATTGAAGGCGACAGTATGACCGGCGCCGGTATCTTCGACGGTGATATTGCCGTATTCGCTCAACAGTCCCAGGTTGAGAACGGACAGATTGTCGTGGCCATGGTGGATGAAGCCGTTACTTTGAAGCGTTTTTACAAAGAGAAGAATCGAATCCGTCTCCAGGCTGAGAATCCTGCATATCCGCCGTTATACACCGCTGATGTCCGTATACTGGGACGCCTGGTCACCCTGATACGTTCCTACTAGGACGGATAGCAATATGCCCCGCAAATTTCTTCCCGTATATTTTTTCCCCGGCCCGGAGGTGGGTAAAAAACGGGATCATATCGAATCCCTGAAAGAGGGTCTGACCGATCAGGACGGAGAAACCCCTGAACAGCACAGATTCTATCCCTACGATACCGAAACCGCGGAGATTGTATCCCTGCTGATGAACGGTTCCCTGTTTTCGTCCAGACGTCTGGTTATCGTTGCCGACGCACATGCACTGAAAGCCGCGGATATCAGGATTCTCAAGGAGTATATCGCTTCACCGTCACCTGAAGCCATCCTGGTATTCACTACTGATGAAGGCCCGGGTTCCCGGGACTATCCCCGGTCACTGGCCGACGCTCTCCCGAAGAATGCCGTAAAAATATTCTGGGAGATGTTCGAACAGGATAAACGGGGCTGGGTGGTGAGGTTTTTCCGGGAAAAGGGACTCCGGGCTGAGAACAGCGCGGTGGATCTTCTGCTCGATGTGACCGAGGGAACGACCGACGCTCTTCGTGAAGCCTGTGAACTGCTCTCCTTTTCCGTGGATTCCCAACAGATTATTTCCGAGACCGATGTTGACCGGGTTCTGGAGCATGGGCGGGAAGAGACGGTTTACAGTCTATTCGACCGCTTCTGCCGCCGCGATCTGGGGGGCGTTCTGGAAGCCTATCGGAAGATGATTAACTCGGATCCGGGTACGGTGGACAGGATATTGTCGATGCTGGCCGATTCCATGGTGCATCTGATGGATTTCACCGCTTTGGTAAACCGGGGGCTGCCATCTGAGAATGCCGCCAGGGAACTCAAGCTCAGAGGCGGGAAAAGAGCGATCCGGGCTTATAACGATGGGGCAAGCCGGTTCAGTGAAGATGAACTTGCCGCCGCAGTCCGCCGAATTATCGATCTGGAGTCCTGGTTACGAACAGCCCCCAGGGAATTGAGAGCTCCCAAGACTGAAATCTGGTTCTGCAGCGTCATCGGCCGAGCCTCCTGAGCTCAGGCCTCAGCCACCTTCGGCGACAGTCGTTTCCACCGGCTCGTAGTAGAGGATTCTGATGGTTTCCTTTTCCACCTTGTGCCGTATCTTCACATAAAGGGTTTCGCTCGCTGAGTCGTAATACCAGCCGGCATAGTAACGCTGGAAGTTCGGATCACCGTTCCATCGTATTCCGTTCATATAAAGGACGTTGAAACTCTTGATTCCCTTGATGGCAAGATGATGAATTGAGCCGACGGGGAAGTCGATGGTAATCGTGGTTTCTCTGGGTGTGCTTCTCAGTGTGAATCTTTCGGTCCCGGTGATGGCCCAGGACCCGGTGCCGAGTTCCTTGGCAAGGGAAACGTGCCTTGGATATGCCGGAGAATCGACAATTGACGGATAAAGTCTTTCCGGAGCGATCGAACCTTCTCTGACAACTTCTCCGTTACCCTCAAAGAAGAGCCTGGCCGGAATCATTCCGTTATCATCCGCGTAACTCAAGGCCGACAACACCAACTGTCTTCCGACGGATTGATAAAGGCTGTCATTGTTCCTCTGTGCTTCAGCCATCAGCTGGACGCCGGCGGCGACCGACAGCTTCAGATCGATGGACCCGTCCTCTTCAATCAACCAGAGATCGTCTTTAACCCAGAAAATCCTCGGTATTATAAAAACGTCGAAATAGTTCTTTCTCAGAGCGGGATCATTGACAGCGTCATCAATGGTAAGCTCGTTGGCTTCCTGCAGGATAGTGAGTCTGTCGATGATTTCTGAATTAGTGGTCTCCGGTGGAGGGGTTCGTCGGGCAAAGTCCACCAGAAGCGCCGCTTCCGCCGGGAAACCCGAATCATGTAGGGTGATGAGAGCCGATTCAATGCCGAATGCAGGCGATTCATTATTCATTGAGGAAATGAGCTTCCTCGCGTCCGAACCAATCTGCTGCCTGTGAACACGGCTGTGATTAATGATGTTTCCGAGATAGGGACTGGGCAGCCACCCGATATCCTTCGGGGCCCGGTCGGCTACCGACACAACAGCCTGAAGTTGGGACGGCAGCTGTCCCTGCATGACGGCATCGGCCAGAATCGCGGCGGCCAGGTTATCATCCCATCGGGCCTCACCTTTTTCATCAACCCACAGGCCCTGACGGGTGTCTATTCGGGATTTCCATCCGTTTCGTGTCACTGAGAGCCAATCTTCGATGATCCCCTTATATACAGCCGGTGAAGGCGCTGTGCCCTGACCGTACCATTCGCTTGCATTCAGTCCGCCGCCCCGGTAATCGTCGGTAATCTCAAGAAACGGATCGGCTTTATCCAGCACTACCAGATCGAGGCGGCGCTTTTCAGGATCCCATGAAGAATCACTCGGAAGGGAAGCGATGTACTCCGTGTCGGGAGTGATGATGCTGAGGGTTCCGGGACGGGCCTGGTTGACGGATATCATGACGTCGTTTTCGGGTTGAAGCGGAAGCTCAATGGAGCGGACCGGCGGAACCGTTGTCGGAATGTCCGGAATGAGAGTTATGGCGCTGTCGTGCGGATCGGAAAGAATGGTGAAACCGGCTCCTTCGCTCAGGACGATCCGCACCGAATTATCCTCTTTTTCCCATCCTGTAATTTCCAGGGAATGGCGGATACCGTCATCCGTGATGAGGACGGCTTTCTCACTTTTACGGAATGAGAGTACCAGTCCATTTACACTGATTTTCAGCCGCCTGATCTGAGGCGGCGAAAGTGATGTCCCGACGCTGGATCGTCCCTTGACGACAATTCCGCCGACGACGGCACTGAAACTTTCCACCCTGGTGAAATGGATGGTGAGAAAACCGATAACCAATAATATATAGGCCGAAGCAAAAACAGCCCGGCCGGGGAATGCACGATTCATTGGGCCTTATGATACCGCCGCAGGCATTACGGGACAAGGTTGCCCGGGTGTCGACGGGTCGGCTATCATTACCCCCGGTTACAATTAGGAGTTTTCATGTTCCGACATCTCATAAAGACCGTTTCCTTTGTCTTCTTGATTCCCAGGCGAATTGAGAGGAGTGAACTTGTTCATTTTGTCGGAATCGTTCCTCGGCTCTCGCCTCCGGTACGACCCTTGATCCGAATGAGCGCAGGGAAAACATGGTTTCATACCCCGCGGCTCTGCCGCGGAACAGGGAGTCGCTTGAGCGACTCCGGGTCCAGGGCTCTGCCCTGGGGTATGATACCATTCATTCTTACTCTGCTGCTCAGTTCGTGTAATACGTCCAACACTTCAGGTGAAAGAAATACTGTGATGGAAGGTTCTGTGACGAAGGAGAAAACAGATAACGTATCTGCCGAAGCGGAAAATGCCGCTGAAGTCCTGGAGTCTTTCTATACGGTGACCGATGACTCGGGTAAGGCGCTGGCGGCACTTGAAGCTGCCGGTGTCGAATCAATGGATATTGAATCCCGTCTTGTTTTTGCGGTTCTTCTCAGAAGTGAGGGGCGTCTGGATGAATCCAGGGATCAGCTTGAATCTATCGTCGGGGAAGATTCTTCCGGAGCACTTGCCTGGTACAATCTTGCGCTGGTGGAACATGCTGCCGGTGATGCCCCGGCCAGAGATTCGGCGCTTGATTCCGCAATTGCTGCGGATGACACATTGGCCGATGTCTATGCATTTCGGGGGACCCTGGCCATCGCGGATTCCGACTGGAACAGGGCCGAGGCGAACCTGCGAAAAGCATTGGAACTGAAGCCGGGTTCGACTGAATCGCTGATTGGCATGGCCTGGGTGATGGCCAAGACCGAACGCCTTGATGAAGCCCTTGTTTTATTGGATAAGGCCGTGGAACTCGAACCGGAGTTCGTCTATGCCCGGGTGGACCGGTCCAGGGTCAATGTCGCTCTGAGAAACTACAACGATGCGGAAGATGATCTGGATTTCGCCATAGAGAAAGAACCCGCCGTGCCATGGCATTACCTGGACCGGGCCAGAATCAGGCTTCGTCATTTTCAGGATTATGAAGGTGCGCTGGAAGACCTGAATACCGTAGAGCGTCTGGATTCCGGAAATTTTTTCGCCCTTGTGTATCTGGCAGGTCTGCATGAAGAACAACGGCGCTTCCTGCAGGCACGTGACTACTATCAGCGTGTGGTGGACATGCATCCCGACTATGTCTGGGCCTTCATGCCCCTGGGCAAGTTCGCCTGGATGGAAGGGGAATTCGATGAGGCCGAAAAATGGTTTCAGAAGGCTGCCGCCGAGGATCCTGACGAATTCTCATTTCCACTCATGGCCGCGCTTTCAATGCTCAGATCCGGAAATGTGAGTGAGGCTGACAAGCTGTTTTCCGAAACACTGAGAATGTTCAATCGGGGTGAAACCGCTTATGAAGTCGTCAGATTCTGTGTTGAACGGAATTCGGATTATTACGCGGTAAATGCCTTGAATAAAGAATCGAATGAAATCCTTCGTGAGAGGCTCTGGTTTTATCTGGGCGCAATATATGAATTTGAAAATAATACTATCGGTGCATCCGCTGTTTTTGAACGGCTGGCTGCACGAACCGGTGAGATGGAATTTGATCTCGCCTGGGCGGCATTGTATGGAGTGGAAAGCTGAAAATGGGTCAATTCAACATCGAAAAAATTTCCGATACACGAACCCGTATCATCCTCGAATCACGTGAAATCATATTGGTGGGAACCGCACATGTGTCCTCGGAGAGTCTTGTCGAGGTTAAGGAGGCCATACAGTTCGAAGCACCGGACCATATCTGTGTGGAAATGGACGAGGGGCGGCTTAAGAATCTTGAGGAAGGCAGACGTTGGTCCGGAACGGATCTCAAGAATGTACTTCGTAAAGGTCAGGGTTTCATGATGATGGCAAACCTGGCCCTGTCCTCTTTTCAGCGCCGTATGGGCGCCGATACCGGCGTTCAGCCCGGAGAGGAAATGAAGGCCGCAGTGGACGCCGCCAGGGAAGGTAACATACCATTTTCCTGCAGCGACAGGTCGATACAGGTTACATTGAGCCGGGCCTGGAGGCTC
The DNA here is from genome assembly GCA_030635565.1 of Spirochaeta sp. Taxonomy (GTDB): domain Bacteria; phylum Spirochaetota; class Spirochaetia; order DSM-2461; family DSM-2461; genus UBA2779. Next base: position 6,122 of record DAOVYP010000055.1, read on the forward strand.
AGTGGAATCTGGTCGAAGATGAAACTGATCTCATCACTCATCGCGTCGGTTCTCTCAAATGAAACCGCGACTCCTGAGGAAATCGAAGAACTCAAGAAATCGGATGCCATGCAGGGCATGATGAACGAGCTGGCCGATTACCTGCCGGCGGTGAAAACGGTACTGATTGACGAAAGGGATCAATTTCTATCATCAAGAATTTACACGGCACCCGGGAAGAAAACCATCGCCATCGTGGGAGCCGCTCATGTACCCGGAATTATCGAGCTTCTGCGTGAGCTGAATGAAGATAAGCGCTCGAGCAGCACGGCAGAGATTGAGAACGTTCCCCCCAGGAAATGGATCGGTAAAGCCCTGCCGTGGATCATTCCGGCCGCTATCATCGGACTGTTTGTCTACGGAACTTTCCGGTCCGGATTCGACAAAGTGCTTGAGATGGGTAAGATCTGGATTCTGGCCAACGGCACCCTGGCCTCCCTGGGGGCGCTTGCCGCACTGGCACACCCTCTTACCATACTCATCAGTTTCGTCGGCGCGCCCATAACTTCTTTGAACCCCACGATCGGTGTCGGAATGGTAGCCGGCCTCCTGGAATACGTCTTCCGTACCCCCAGGGTGCTGGATATGGAAAACCTCAATACGGATATCCTCTCATTCAGAGGTTGGTACCGGAACCGGGTCACCCGGATTCTGCTGGTATTCTTCCTGAGTTCGGTGGGAAGCAGTGTGGGAACCTTCATTGCGATACCCTGGCTGACCCGGATTGCCGGAAGCTGAGTGATGGGAAAGATATATTCATCCAGGAGGAATGCAAAAGCGACATCAGCAAATCGTTCCGTTTGTCTATTTGGAAATGCATTCACCAATCGACGCACTGTTGTTGGTCAAATCCAAGTCCTTGACGATGCCATTCAGCCCCCAGCGTACATTGAGGGGGCTCGAGATGTTCAGGTCAATCGTGTGCTTCAGTACAGTACCCTTGTTCTTCAGTTTTTCCCCCGGATCCAGATCAGATAGAGAAATGTAATAGACGTGTTTGTTGTTGTTTTCTGAAGAGATTAGAACGCCAACATTACTGTCCGTGTAGGGTTTTTCGGTTAGTCTGCCTGGACCTCTGTTGGATACAGTGATTTCGATCTGGCTGCATCCCTCGACTCTTCTCATGTCCACCGTCAGGTCGGGCAGGTCATTGGTCGCCACCTCCATTAGGTGGTCACGACCGAAATCGTCGTGAAGTATCCATTCGTTTCCGTTACCCGACAGTATCGTCGATCGGAACCCCACCATCACAACCCTGCTTCCTGATAGAGTAATCGCCGTCAGCCTCTGGGTATCACCGGTGACCAGTCTGGTCCAGCTTTCCCCCTGGTCAGACGAATGGAAGGCCGCTCCATTCCAACCAACCGCATACGTATCGCCATTGGAGTCTGAAGCGAGGTCTTCAATAACACTCTTGAAACCCTCTTCAAACATACCGGGGTTCCAGGCGTGACCGTCTTTTGATGTGAATAGTGCCCCAAGTGTGCCTGCAATGATGAAGGTTCCTTCAGTCGTGTACGTGATTGTGTTAAAATTGCTGGAACCAAAAACCTCTTCGATGGCAACCCAGGTCTTACCACTATCTTCTGAGGTGAACACCATTCCCCGAACACCGACGGCAACCCATAGATCGGGATTATCGATGTTTACGTCCAGCAGGTTCACATCTGTATCCGGCCCTACCTTGTCAAACGTGCTGCCCAGGTTATCGGAGACGTATATCGACCCATTCGCACCCACGATAACAATTCTGCCTTGTTGATCGATATCGATTGCGTTGAAAATCTCGTCCGTTAATTCGTGCAGTATGCTGTAGCCGGCTCCGTAATCTTCCGACTTCAGGACCTGGCCGCTCGCGCCAACAGCCCAGAAATTTCCATAGTGATCCGTCGCCACTCCGTTTATGTACTCCTGCGTATTGCTGTTGCCGACCTGCCATGTCATGCCGCGGTCTATACTGAAGTAGGATACGCCGTTTCTGCCCACAGCTGAGACATTTGATCCTCCGGCAAAAAGAGCTGAAGTTAGAAGCGTTAAGACGAGAGTAAGGTGAATACGCATGACAGTCTCCTTCGTTATTACGAAATATTGGTGAAACCCTAATGTATCACGCTAAAAGCTTGTACGATAGCCGGCAAAAGAATAATTGGTAAAGTTATATTCTTCGAGGAGTAATTCGAAAGCGACATCAGCGAATCGTTATGTATTGTTAGGTCCAATCGTGAGATGTCCGGCAACTGCGTTCATTAATGTTCTGCAATCACCGGGGGAAATACAGTCATTTTTATGCGGTAAGAGAGGAATCCCGCTAACGCCGCCAGAGGTCACCAGGAAAAATCAGGAAGAGAGAGCTGCCGCCATTGCATCGCGGATACGATGAATCACACTGCCGTTACCGGGGAACGCACCCCCCTCATCCCCTGCAGCGGCGGAGACCCAGCGGCTTAAACCTGTGTCGGAAGCGGTTTTGATCCTGCGGCGCAGATGGGGAACCGTTCGGACTTCACCGGCTAGGGAGATTTCGCCGACGGCAACCATGTCGGCAGGCAGAGCCTTTTCCGATCTGGCGGAAAAGAGGGCCAGTGCCAGGGCCAGTTCAGCTCCGGTATCTCCGATGCGCAGGCCTCCGGCGACATTGACGTAGATGTCCTGGTCTGAGAGGCGCAGTCCGGCATGGCGTTCCAGCACTGCGGCGATACGGCTCACCCTCGCGTTATCGATACGGTCCGAGTAGACGCGGCCCATTCCGCCCTTGGCGGGGACGGTGAGGGCTTGTATCTCCACCAGCAGTATTCTGGACCCCTCATATACAGCGGCAACGGCGCTCCCGACGGGAGGGCCGCCTTTCCTCTGTTCGAGGAACAAGCCGGCAGGATCGGCGATGGGTGTCAAACCTTGAGCTCCCATCCGGAACAGACCCACTTCATCCACCGATCCCATTCGGTTCTTTGATGCTCTCAGGATACGCAAGTCGCTGGAGGAATGATCGAAATACAGTACCGTATCCACAAGATGTTCTATGACTTTGGGGCCGGCGATGGTGCCTTCCTTGGTGACATGAGCGATGAGAAAGATGGGAATTCCCGCGGCTTTGGCCCAGATGGTGAGGCGATGTCCGGCGATTTTCAGCTGATTCGAAGTACCGGGTATGGCGCCGGCTTCACCGGATATGAGGGTTTGGATGGAATCCACCACGACGTAGGCGGGTTTCCGTTCAGCCAGAATGTCGATCAGTACTTCAAGTTCGGTTTCGCAGAGAATCTCAAGGCTGTCCTGGCTGAGTTTGAGGCGGTCGGCCCGGTTTTTGATCTGCCCCGGGGATTCCTCGCCTGATACGTAGAGTCCCCGACCGGGAAGAGTTGCGGCGACCTG
>DAOVYP010000308.1 GCA_030635565.1 Spirochaeta sp.
AGAATCTCATTCTGCTTTCGCAGCATCAACAGCATGAAAATCAGATTCTTACGCTTGGTCGTAACGATTTTAAAGATGGCTAACAGTAGATCCTTGATGAAGTTGAACATAGCTGACTGATTACAGTATCGGGTAATGTGGTAATCTTTCCATTTTTGGGCAGATGTAATAAAGCTACACCACGGCGTATAGATCAGATTCTTGCGTTCGGTTGAGACTACTTTGAAGATGGCAAGTAGGAGGTCTTTGATGATGTTGAACATAGTTGTCTGATTACAGTATCAGGCAATGTGGAAATCTCTCCATATTGACTCAGATGTAATTAAACTACACCACGGCCTCTGATTCGTATCGTTCTTGTGCCCATTTGTAGGCCTCTGCTTTAGTCGTTTTCCCAGTGGAAACAGCCGTCATGCGTTTCCCGTGGGAGTCTCTAAATTGGCAATAGTAAATGTAACGATTGGTTTTGGTCGTCGGTCTCTTTTGAAGGGTAAAGGGCATGTGCATAAAAAAGCAGCCTCCTTGGCAACATTAGTTACGAAGAAGATTGCTCATAATTCTGCTCAGAATCTGTGGTCCAATGTGGCCACTTCTTCAAACAAATATTCTGTAATTATATACAGAATATGTATTAAGCGGATCGGGCTGGGCAGATTTGAACTGCCGACCCCTTGTCCCCCAGACAAGTACGCTAAACCCCTGCGCTACAGCCCGTTGTCGTTAAGACGAGGCACAATATAGCCGTTTGGCGGGAGCTGTGTCAACGGTAGGGATTTCGGGATTCATCGTTCTTGAAAACCGCCTGAAGCTTCGATACTCTAGATACTGAAAATCATTTCTCATCGAGTGTAACAATGTCGGATCGTCCAGTCACAATTTATGATGTCGCTACTGTTGCCGGGGTCAGTGTTTTCAGGGTGCGGCGCTTTCTCGATAACCCGGGGAAGCTCTCGAGAACCGTAAGAAGGAAAATCGGAGATGCCATGCTCGGCCTGGATTTCCACCCGGAAACCACCCTGTCCGACAGGGTGAATCTGTCCTACAGGCACATTGCGGTCATCACTCCGTATTCTACAGCATACTCCTTCAGGGAAAGGATTCGAGGTGTCTCCGAGGCGCTGCCTTCCGAAGAGTATGAAGTGGTCAACTATATTGTGGAGACCCAGGCTCAGCTCGATCATCTTCTTACCAGGCTGGCGTTTCCCGGTGTTGCGGACGGTATCATCCTGATGTCCCTTCCCATCTCCGATGAAGCCATCGGCTTGTTGAAGACGAACGGAGTCCCTCTGGTGAGTGTCGAACGGGCATTTCCCGGGACTTCGGGAATCAGCCTGGATAATGTCGAAGGAGGTCGCCTGGCCGCTCGATATCTTCTGAAACGAGGTTTCAGGAAACCCGCGTACATGGGTGATGCCGGCAATCCCGAGTATGCCGAAGGCGCCGCTCCTCTGCGTCTCAAGGGTTTCGGGGAAATTCTTGATGAGGCCGGAGTTCCCCTGACTGACGAGAGAACCGTATTTCATGAGCTTGGACCCGACTATATCCCTGAAGCGCTAGCCCGCCTGATGAAATCTCATGATCCTCCGGACTGTCTGTTTTTCGCCAGCGACCTTGAGGCCATCGTTGCGTTGAAGACAGCCAGGGACCTGGACCTGGAGGTACCCGGCGAACTGGCCATCCTGGGATTCGATAACATCGAATTGTCTGATTTCCTCGGCCTCTCGACGGTGGACCAATTCCTTGAGAAATCCGGCCGGGACGCCGCAGAACTTCTAGTCGGACAGCTCAACGGCAGGATAAAAAAGCCAGAAACAATCCACTACGAGCTTCAAATCAAGGAGCGGTGGACAACTTGAAAAACGGGGTGCACCTCATCACCTACGCCGACAGTCTGGGGAAAAACATACCCGAGCTTCACGGGTTCCTGAAGAACCGATTGTCTGACGCGCTTGTCGGTGTGCATCTCCTCCCGTTCTACCCCTCCTCCGCAGACCGGGGATTTGCCCCAATCACATACAGGGAAGTTGAACGTGGATTAGGGACCTGGGATGATGTTGAGGCCATGGGCGCGGATTTTGACCTCATGGCGGATTTCATGGTGAATCATGTCTCGGCTCTATCCCTCTGGTTCCTTGACTGGATAGAAAAGGGATCGGATTCCAGGTGGGATGGTCTCTTTCTTCCGGTTGACCGGCTCTATCCCGAAGGGGTTCCGGCTGAAGACCGGGATAAGATTTATACCCGCAAACCCCGGGAACCGTGGATTCCGGTCACATTTGCGGATGGAACCACCAGAGATATCTGGTGTACTTTCAGCGAGGAACAGATCGATATCGACGTGTTTTCCCCTACCGGACGCGCCTGGCTGGAAGATGAGCTCAAGGCTCTCTGCAGTCACCCCGGTATCCGCATGGTCCGGCTGGATGCTGCCGGTTACGCCACCAAGAAGCCGGGAACCCGTTTCTTTTTTGAGGAACCTGAAATCATCGAGCTTTTCGAGCGATGTAAAACCATCGCCGAACCTTTCGGTGTCGAGCTGCTGCCGGAGGTCCATGAGCACCATTCCTATCAGGAACGTCTGGCCGGCTGGGATATGCCGGTTTATGATTTTGCTCTGCCTATGCTGCTTCTTCACGCAATATACTCAGGCAGTGGTGAACCCCTGGCGAACTGGTTGAATTCCTGTCCCGGAAATTGCATCACAACCCTGGATACCCACGACGGTATCGGTGTCGTGGACGTGGTCGATCTTCTTACAGAGGAGCAGATCGAATACACGGTGAATGCCTTGTACCAGAAAGGATCTAATGTGAACCGGCGCTATTCTTCGTCAAGTTACGGAAATCTGGATCTCTACCAGATTAACTGCACATATTACTCAGCTGTCGGGGAGGATGACGATGCATACCTGGCGGCCCGGGCCATTCAATTCTTTGCTCCCGGCATACCACAGGTGTATTACGTCGGTCTGTTCGCCGGTTCGAATGATGTCGACCTCGTGGAACGGACCCGGCAGGGCAGGGATGTTAACCGGCACGGATACAGCATTGATGAGGCCGAAAAGGAACTTCGGCGGCCGGTGGTGAAACGACTGTTGAAACTTATGGAATTCCGTAATGTTCATCCGGCATTCGGCACGAATGAAATTGAAGTGACGCTGGAAGAGGACGGACATGTCATTCAGATCGATCGGCGGAGTGGAGAGCACACGGCATCACTTGTGGTGGATTTTTCCCGCCCTCATGCACAAATCAGCACTTCGAGTCCTGACGAACAGGTGAATTTCCGGGTATAACCGAAGGATGCGGAGGTTTGCATTATGATTGTCAGCTGTGGTGAAGCCCTCATCGATTTCGTCCCTCAACCCGGTGATGAACTGCAATACGCCCCCTGTCCAGGCGGATCTCCCTTTAATCTGGCAATCGCCGCCGCCCGCCTGGGCGCACCGGTGGGTTTCCTGGGAAAAATTTCCCGGGACTTCTTCGGAGACATGCTCTTCAACCGTCTGAGCAGCGAAGGGGTGGACACTTCTTTCACCCGGCGCTCCGACCGGCTCTCCACATTGGCGTTCGTAAAAATTAAAGATGGTGAAGAACCCCGTTATGCTTTCTATACCGAGAACACCGCCGATAGGAATCTCAGTTCCGTCGCCATCCCCGAATCTCTGCCCGACTCTGTCGAGTGCATCGAATTCGGTTCCATCTCCCTGTTACTCGAGCCCCAGGCCGAAACAATTAAAAGACTTATACGCCGGGAATCGGGTAAACGGGCTATCTCCTTCGACCCTAACATCAGGCCAATGATGGTAGTCGACAAATCGGCCTATACCGCTGAGATGGAAGAACTTGCGGGCCTCTCCACAATTGTCAAGGTGAGCAGTGCGGATCTGAAATGGCTCTACCCGGAGCGTCCGGCGGAGGATAGCGCCAGGGATTGG
>DAOVYP010000572.1 GCA_030635565.1 Spirochaeta sp.
GAAAAGGCCAAAACGGGCGAAGATGAGGTGCTGGTGCATTCTTACTATTTCTTCACAAGTGAGCCGGCAACAAGCTGATCAACAACTGAAGGATCAGCAAGGGTAGAAGTATCACCGAAATTTTCATAATCTCCGGCAGAGATCTTACGCAGGATACGGCGCATAATCTTACCGCTTCGTGTTTTGGGCAGTCCCTCGTTAAACTGGATGAACTCCGGTGTAGCGATTGGACCGATTTCCTTCCGGACATGGGCCCGCAGTTCTGCAATCAATTCGTCAGAACCTTCAACACCAGCATTCAATGTAACAAATGCGTAGATGGTCTGGCCCTTGATCTCATGGGGGGCGCCAACTACCGCTGACTCAGCAACCTGGGCATGAGCAACCAGGGCGGACTCGATTTCAGCTGTTCCCAGTCTGTGACCGGAAACGTTGATAACGTCATCAAGACGACCCATAATCCAGAAATAGCCGTCCTCATCCTTTCGGGCGCCATCTTCAGGATCGTATATACCATCATACTTGCTGAAATAGGTCTTTTTGTAGCGATCAGGATTTTTATAGACACCACGAAGAATACCCGGCCAGGAATGCTTGATTACAAGACGACCGCCTTCATTTGCTGCCGCCTCGTTGCCATCCTCATCGTAAATGGCCACATCAACACCAGGCAGCGGTTTTGAAGCGGAACCCGGTTTGAGTGGAGTCGCATAGGGCAGTGGTGAAATAAGAATACCGCCTGTCTCAGTCTGCCACCAGGTATCAACGATGGGCAGTTTGGACTTGCCGATATGCTCATGGTACCACATCCACGCTTCAGGATTGATCGGCTCACCAACGGAACCAAGTATCCGTAAAGAAGAAAGATCATGCTTTTCTACAGGATCAGTGCCGGTGCGCATGAGGGCGCGGATAACTGTCGGAGCCGTATAAAAAATATCGACCTTGAACTTCTCCACAATATGCCAGAAACGATCTGGTCCCGGATAGGTAGGAACACCCTCAAACATCACTGATGTGCCGCCCATGGCCAACGGTCCATAGAGGATATAGGTATGGCCGGTAATCCAGCCGATATCCGCTGTACACCAGTAGACATCATCATCCTTCAAATCAAATACGTACTGCATGGTATGGCAGGCATACGTGAGATACCCTCCGGTAGTATGGACAACACCTTTCGGTGTACCGGTACTGCCGCTTGTATACAAAATGAACAGAGGATCCTCGGAATCCATGCTCACAGGATCACACTTGTCGGTAATATCATCGGCAGCCATGACTTCATGCCACCAGTGATCGCGACCTTCCTGCATATTCACTTCATTGCCCCCGCGCTTGACAACAATGCAGTTCTCTACTGATGGTTCACTCGCTATGGCCTCATCAGCATTTGGTTTCAAAGGTATTGTTTTTCCGGCGCGCAGAACCGCATCGGCTGTAACAAGCACTTTCGCCTCACAGTCATGAACACGACTCTGGAGGCTGGAAGCACTGAAGCCAGCAAAAACAACACTGTGAATAGCACCAAGTCGAGTACAGGCCAGAAGGGTAATGGCCAATTCAGGAATCATAGGCAGATATACAGCAACACGGTCACCTTTACCTACGCCCATCTTCTTAAGGACATTGGCGAAACGGCATACCTGGGTGTGCAGCATCTGATAGGTATAAACC
>DAOVYP010000178.1 GCA_030635565.1 Spirochaeta sp.
CTGTCGTTCTGAACATAGATGGTACCGTCGGCCGCTACCATCAGAAGATTTCTCAGCCTCCCGCCCGGGCGATATATCCAGTTCGATTCACCGGTAAGCGGGTCAAGGCTGTGAAGGGCCCTGTCATCGGCCACAATGTAAACGTCTCCGCCGGGTCCCTGAGCGGCGAAGGCATCAATCTGACCTCCGAGAGCACGTCTCCATACCGGTTCCGGGTCAACCTGATTGATTTCACCGGCAATGGAAACCTGTAGAGCGGCAACCAGCAGGAGTAAAACCGTTAATCCGGCGGCTGAGCTGCCCCTGATAAAAGGTATCATGTCATCAACCGTTCCTGAGTCATGCGCAGCATGGCGACGGTCTCCACATGGGGAGTCTGGGGATAGAGGTCGAAAACACCGTATCGAACAAGTTTATACCCTGCGTCCCGAAGGTCTTTCAGGTCCCTGGCCTGGGTTACCGGATTACAGGACACGTAGGCGATCTCAGGCACTTTGAGCCTCGCGATAACCCGGCGGACCGACGGGGAAAGTCCTGTCCTCGGCGGATCGATGACGATAAAATCCGGCTTGTTCGAAATTCTTCTGCCGGCCCAATTTTCCAGTGACAGGGGATGGAACGTGCCATTTGGCCCCACATTGAGTTTCCACCAGTCACCGGATTTCCGATCCCGATCCACTCCGATGACTCTATCAAAACGGTCGGCCAGGAAGGCCCCGAACAACCCGACACCGCCGTAAAGGTCCATTGCGCAGGCCCTGCCGTTGTGATCGGCGTCTTCCATGACGAATTCGATGAGTTCGGCCAGGGGAAGCAGGTTCGACTGGAAAAAGGATTCCGGAGGAAAACGGAAAGTTTTACCCGCCACTTCCGCCCGGGCCTCACCGTCGATACCCTCGGTCCAGAAATTCTTCTCGTCGCCGAAAACAAAGAGCTGGGTACCGGACTCAAGGGCGGGCGGTGTCTCGGTGAAAAATCGGTTCACCCCGGCACTTGCCACCGGGCAGGAGGGTACGGGAACAGCCTGATCCGAACCGGCGGAATGGAAACCGGCACCGCCTCCGGGAAGGATGATGGGACGGATGCGGGAGCGATAACCCTCAGGGCGGGAGGAGGTCACTCTGAATTCCGGAATATCTCCTTCAGAAAAACCTCCCTGTCGCAGCAGGGCCTCCCTGGAAAATGCCGCTTTGGATTCAAGTTGGGTAGAATAGGCAATATGCTGCCAGCTGCAGCCCCCGCAACGGCCGAATAAGGGGCAGAAAGGGGTTTGGCGATCAGGAGAAGCTTTCAGAATTTCCGGAGAACCGGTTTTTGCCCAGCCTTTCTTTCTCTCGACTACCCTGGCTTTCACCGTTTCACCGGGGAGAACCCCGGGAATGAAAACGACCATACCGTCCAGGCGTGCAAGACCGTCACCACCGGGAATGAGTTTCTCAATATCGACTTCAATGACATCTTCTCGCATCATACTTTTACTATATGCCGGGGAAGGGCCGGTGGAAACTGGCGTAATCGGGGATTTTCAGATAAGATTGTATCAATTACCAAACCGTGACAACCATAAGGGGCCTTCATGACCCGAATTGCACAGCAAGCAAAGAGAGTTTCCGCCAGTATTCCGACAATCCGCCGTCTCCCCTCATATCTTCAAGTGGTCAAGCTCCACAGATCCGAAGGATTCGATGTTATATCGGGAACAGTCATCGCCGAGGAACTCGAACTTGAGGCCATTCAGGTCCGTAAGGATCTGGCCGTTACCGGAATCGTCGGAAAACCCCGGGTCGGTTATCCGGTTGATGAACTCATCTCGGCTATAGAAAGGTTTCTGAACTGGGACAGTGGATGCAGAGCCGTCGTCATCGGTGCCGGAAATCTGGGCTCCGCCCTGATGGGTTACAAGGAGCTCAAGGACCACGGACTCACTCTGGTGGCCGCATTCGATATGTCCCTGGACAGAATCGGCTCGAGAAACAACGGTCCGACTGTCTACCCGATGAGTGATATGCAGTCGGTCGTATTAAAAAGAGAAGCCAAACTGGCCATCCTGACGGTCCCGGCCCGGGTAGCTCAGAACGTCTGCGATAAATTGGTGTCCGCCGGAATCCGACAAATATGGAATTTCACCAATGTCAGGCTCAGGGTACCCGAGGATGTTCTCGTCTTAAGAGAAGACCTTTCGTCCGGTTACGCCGTACTGACGGTTCTCCGGGGCATCTATTCATAGAAATCATTACTCATTTGTCAAATACTGTTCAGATTCTCAGGCGCTCATGATGACCGCCGTACATCTTGTCCCGCAACCCGGCAACATCTTCATTCTGCAGGTATTCTTCGAAAGTCATGCGTCTGTCGATTACAGCTGCAGGGGTGAATTCGATGATACGGTTGGCGATGGTGTTGATGAACTGATGGTCGTGACTGGCAAATATAACAGCGCCGCCGAAATCGATGAGACCGTTATTGAGGCTGGTGATGGATTCCAGATCCAGATGTCCCGTTGGATCATCCAGAATAAGGACATTCGCCCCGCTGAGCATCATTTTGGAGAGCAGACAGCGAACTTTCTCGCCTCCTGAGAGCACTTTCACCTTTTTCAGGGATTCATCCTGGGTAAACAGCATCCGTCCCAGGAATCCCCGGATATATGCTTCCTCCTGTTCCACCGAGTATTGGCGGAGCCAGTCGGTCATATTCAAGTCGTTGTTGAAAAACGTGGTATTATCCTTGGGAAAGTAATCGAATTTCGTCGTCACGCCCCAGTTGATGCGACCTTCATCGGCCTCATCTACTCCGGCAATGACATCCATGAAAGCCGATTTCGCCAGATTGTTCGGTCCGACAAAGCCGATTTTATCCCCCGCCTGAACATTCAGATCCCATCCGGTGAAGAGCTTTTCGCCGTCCAGGCTTTTTGAGAGCCCTTCAACTTCCAACACGATTTTTCCCAGTTCCCGCTCCGGGGTGAATCCGCAAAACGGGAAACGCCGGGATGTCCGCGGCAGATTATCAAGATCGAGCTTGTCCAGTTCTTTCATTCGGCTGGTAGCCTGTTTACTCTTGGAAGCATTCGCACTGAAGCGCTGGATGAATGCCTTGAGTTCCGCGGCACGGGCCTCAGCCTTTTTATGCTGATCTTTCTGTTGTCGGGCCAGGAGTTGACTGGCCTGCTGCCAGAAAGAATAATTTCCCACATAAATGCTGATTTTACCGTAGTCGATATCGGCGATGTGGGTACAAACCTTATTCAGAAAGTGCCTGTCATGACTTACAACGATAACGGTGTTGTTGAATTTGAGAAGAAATTCCTCCAGCCAGCGGATGGATTCGATATCAAGGTGATTGGTGGGCTCATCGAGAAGAAGTATATCCGGATTACCGAACAGGGCCTGAGCGATGAGGACACGGACCTTGATGTCTTCTTCCACATCCGACATCAGCTTCTCATGCATTTCATCACCGATGCCAAGCCCGGCCAGGAGTGTGGCGGCCTCGCTTTCCGACTCATAACCGCCCATCTCGGCAAACTCACCTTCGAGTTCGGCTACCCTCATGCCCTCTTCATCGTTCATGTCGGCTTTGGAATAGATTTCCTCCCGCTCTTTCATTACTTCATAGAGCTTTTCATAGCCCTTGATAACGGTGTGAAGAACTGAATATTCATCATAGGCATTCCGGTTCTGGGCCAGAACGGCCATTCGCATTCCGGCGGGTATGTGAATCTGCCCGGAATCGTATTCCTGTTCTCCCGAGAGGATATTCAGAAAAGTTGATTTACCCGAGCCATTGGCACCAATGAGGCCATAACAATTACCAGGGGTGAATTTGATACTGACGTCCTTGAAGAGCAGACGTTTTCCGAAAGAAAGGCTGATATCCGAGACACTGAGCATATGTTGATTCTCCGTACGAAATAAAAGGGTACTTGAAGTATCATGGACAAGTACGGTGAGTCAAGAGCGTGAGTGAACCTTAATCCAGCGCCGCCAGAAACCCCTGCATTTCATCCTCGGCTTCCCGAATGAAACGCTGTTCGAGTTCCTCCAGTGAAAGGTCTGCGAATTCACCGAAGGTACATGAAGCGTCGGAATCGATATCGCGCTGGTAACGGACAAAGGTGGACTGATACAGTGCCAGCCGCTTGGACTTATGTATCCCGAATTTCAGTATGGCCCTGGCACCTTCTCTGAGCAGATTGAGTTTGAATTTCAGATCCTCTTCCGAGTCCACCGACCAGACCCCAAGGTAAATCGGATTACTGTCGATATTCACATCTCCGACGAACTCACCCCTGAGCACCTTCGTCTGGTCGCCCCCCAGGTATGGTACGAAATCCAGATGCTCAGCCAGTTTGCGGTCCGTTGCCAGGAACATTTCCGAAGCCGGGTTGAGTGTAAAGATAATCACCTTGTCCACCGACTGACCGTAACTCTTGAAAAGAGCGCCTCGGTAATCGTTCATATCAACTCGGGATGCCAGGTTCTCATAGCGTCGAAGTACGCGCCGGGCCGTGGTTGAAAGCCATTTGTTGTGAGCCTGATGTTCGCCTTTCCATCCGCTCACACGGGATGCGAACTCATCATCGTCCATACCACCGTGAAAATATGAGAGAACCACACGGTAAAGGTCCCTGATATTATGATGACGGCTGAATCGTTCGAGGAGCTCAAAAATAAAAATCTCCTTTTTCCGGACTCGCCATATAGCCGTGATAATCTCTGTTCGTTCCGACTCTCTGCTGCTGACTTCAATCTCTTCCTCCAGCCCCTCAAGCTCGTGAAATCGCCTCTGTAGGGAGGAAAAACGTTTGGTAAGTCCGATGGCCGATCGCTCAAAACGGATTATCCACTCTGTTCCTTCTCCGGGAACGCTTCGGATGCCCAGCATCTCGGGGCCGAAGGTACTCCAGACCTGAGCCGTACCGAAGCCTTCACCCTTCCCGTTGGCCTTGGTGGATTTACCGATAAAGGCAGGTTTACCCTCTTCATCCTGTTCAAGGAGTTCGGCAGGGATACCGGTACCGTTATCGGCGATATGGAGAGTGACATGCTGTTCCCCATCGTTCCTGAGGGAAATAGTGAGGCGTCCCGGACGATCACATTCGGACATGGCATCGATGGCATTTGACGCCAGATTCACCAGGGCCCGGCCGATGTTAAGCCAGTGGCCGAGGACCATCGGATTGGTAGCCGAGAGGTTGATAACCAGTTCGATGCGTTCCCGGCTGGCTTCCACATATGAGACAAGGCGTTCGAGGACGAGGTCCTGAAGGTTCACTTCATGGGCCATGGCCATGGAATCACGGTACATGTTCAGCATGTTTATCAAGGTGGTTGTTTCCCGGTTGATATCCTCGATGATACGCCCGGCATTCTCCGGGGCCAGGGCGTTTACCATGGCCGACAGAGAGCTTAAGGTCTTGCGGGCATCGTGACGGGTCCGGCCGATCTCGTCGGCCGCCGGGGCTGTCC
>DAOVYP010000282.1 GCA_030635565.1 Spirochaeta sp.
CCAACGCATGACCCGGATCAGCGGCTTCAGCGTGGACTTCATGGTGGCCTCGGCCATCGCCGCCATCAGTGCCGCCGTTGTCGCCGAGTATTGGGTCCCCATTGCCCTGGTTGCCGGGCTCACCGGGCTGGCCACCACATTTACCCATATCTGGCTGTCGAGCCGGGTGTTCCAGGATCATGTGTTCTATAGAGCCGTTCTGATTTACGGTGCGGCAACGGGAACCCTGCCTACCGGTCTGGCCCTGCTCCGGATTATCGATCCCCAGTTCGAAACCCCTGCCAGCCGGGATTTCATGATTTCCGCCGGACTCACCTTCGTTGCGGCCATCCCCATCATCCTCACCGCGAATATGCCGGCGATCGGGGCACTTAACGGCACTTTAACGCCGACATACCAGGTATTGGGGCTCTATACACTCTATGTTGTAATCTGCTTCGTGGCTTATCTGCTCCTGTCCGGAAGCCGGAGATTCAAGAATCCTTCGGCAATCTGGTTCAAGCGCCTGGGCTGAGCAGGGATTTTCAGGAACGAAACGTTTCCTTTTTGAATCGTTTTTCCGTAACTATCAGCAGCATCAGAAGAAAAAGCGTGGAAGGAGCCACGATGAAACTCATCCGGAGTCCGCTTAAATCTCCGATGATACCCATGATGAAGTTCGCCAGGCTGAATCCCAGGATTCCGAGACATGAGAGGAATACCATCACCATGGTTGGGTCGGCCCCGAGGCGCCTGACGGCATAGGTCTGAATGATCGGCCAGGTCGGCGCGATAAAGAAACCCATGACAACCATAAGAGCATAAAGAACGGCCAGGCGGTGAACCAGGAGCAGCCCGAGACCGACCAGCAATGCCATGGAAATTGATACAATCAGGATTCTCCTGAGACCCAGCCCGGATGCGATTCTGCTGACAAGTAATCGTCCCACGGCCATTCCCAGGGCAAAAAATGCGGTTCCCAGGCCACCGGCCCTGGCCAGGGTTCCATATTCAATCTGTATATAGCTGGCGGTCCAGAAGGTGAAACCGCCTTCAGCACCGCCGGCAAAGAAGAGAGCCATTCCCATCACCCAGAAGAGGGGTTGGGAAAGAATTTCTCCGGCATGGGAGAAATCCGCCCGTGATCGCGGCAGTTTTGCCCGGGACCGTCCCGGATAGATGAGCCCCACGACGATGCAGAGGATACCGAGGATGAGAAACAAGGTTCGCCAATTCACCCCTCTCGATAAACTCTCACCGATTACCAGGGTTCCGATTATAACCCCGATGGGCCAGAACGCATGGAGGAAAACCTGCCGGGAGCCGTCATCCTCAGGATGAATATCTTCCACCAGCGGTGTCAGCAGGGCTTCCAGGATCGCCTGACCGAACGCAATAACGGTGATTATCAGGACAGCGCCGGCAAAATTCCTGATTCCCGTGAACAGTGCCAGACCCATTCCCAGTATCCAGATGCCCCAGCGAAGCGGCCTGATTTTGCCGAAGGCGGCGGCCAGCGGAATGGACCCGAGAAATACGGCGAACTGAAGGAGGGAGCCGATGAGGCTCAAGGATCCTGCCTGGGTATAGGAGAAATCCAGTTCCGTGGTGATTGCCACGAGGCTGACAGGAATGATGATAGCTGTGTTTGCATAGGTGAACATGCTGGCTCGGGATGCGATGTCAAGCTGTTTCCTGGTGGCTTTATCCATAATTCTCAGAAAACGGCCGCCCTGCAGAGGCAGCCGATGATTCCCAAACGAACCTAGAGGAATGAACTTGTTCATTCTTCCGGGATCGTTCCTCCGCTCTCGCCTCCGGTACGACCCTTGATCCGAGGGAGTGCAGGGAAAGCAAGGTTTCATACCCCGCGGCTTGCCGCGGAAGGGAGTCGCTGGCGGCGACTCCGGGTCCAGGGCTTTGCCCTGGGGTATGATACCTTTCATTAACTGTTTCTATGCCGGTACCATTACGGCAACCGACATACCATTTATTCGCTCTTATACAGATACTGATAGAAATCCATATCCGTACTCAGCACTTTACGCTGACCCGGCAAGGTTTCACGGTAGGATTCCAGGGCTTTCCAGAAACTGTAGAACTCAGGATCGACGTTATAGGCATCGGCATAGATCCGTGCTGCCTGTGCGTCACCGTCGGCCCGGGTCATGGCGGCATCACGGTTGGCTTCCGAGAGTATGATGTCCCGGTCCCGATTGAGGCGGCCGATCCATTCGGCCTTCAGCCCGTTACCGTCGGAACGGTACCCGGTGGCGACTTTCCGCCTTTCACTGATCATCCTGTCGTACACGGATTGGGTCAGGTCGTCGGAGTAGCGAATCTGACGGATGACGACATCCAGGAGCTCGATACCGTATTCGGGCATTGATCCCTGGGCACGACTGAGCATCTCGTTCGAAAGCATTTTGCGGCCTAATTCAATGGGAACGAAGGCGGTTTCCAACAGATCGTCGACGCCGGAATCTTCTCCTTCGGCTGGGGTTTCCAAGGAATCATCGGTTTGGAAATCAAGGACGGCGGCCCCCGATTCGAGAATAATATCCGACGAGCGTACCGATTCGGTCAAAGGATACTTTGAGACAACGGTCCGCACTGCGGATTCGATAACATTGTCCAGACGGGAATAGGCCTCGCTCATAAATGTTACCCTCTGATAGAAGGTTTTCGGATCCACGATACGCCAGCGTGCGGTTGTGTCCACCCAGATGAACTGGTTTTCGCTTGTCGGCAGGCGCTGGGGATCGCCGTCCCATGAGAGGATCTTCTTCGAGTAACGGGTCACCTGATCCACAACAGGCATCTTGATTTTCAGGCCGGCGTCGGTCACAACCCTGGTGATAGCTCCGAACCGGGTGACCACGGCCTGTTCTCCTTCGTAGAGAACGAAGAAGGGACGCAGTACGATGATTACTATAACGATGATGATGAGTGTAATGAGAGTCTTGATATTCTTGTTCATGCTAATTTCCTCCCTCGGCGCCGATATTCTTGAGGGGTAGGAAATTGTCCAGCTCCTTGTCGATCAGGTCGGTGTTGCTGCTGCCGGTGAATACTTCGGTGAGGGTTTCGTAGTACATGCGTTTCCGTGTGACCACCGGTGCACGCCTGTATTCTTCAAAGATGGCGCTGAACAGGGCAGTTTCACCCTGTGCCCCGTTGATACGGGCCACCTTGTACCCTTCGGCTTCAGCCAGTTTCTGCTTGGCTTCACCTTCGATACGGGGAATTTCGGCATAATATGCCTGCTCACCTTCGTTTATAAGTCTGTTGCGGTCCTGAATGGCCTTGTTGACATCCTCAAATGCATCCTGGACTTCTCCTTTCGGAGGAACAACCTGCTGCATTTTCACTTCTGTGATGCTGACTCCGAGCTTGTATTGATCCAGGGTTTCCTGAATCATCTGTTTGGCTTCGAATTCGATGGCATCCCGCTCGGAGCTCATCACATCCAGGATGGCACGGTCGCCCACCAGCTGGTTTACTGCCGACTGTGTGACATCACGGAGAGTTTTGTCCCGGTTGTCTTCAACACGGGATCCGAAGATTCGGCTGCTGTCGACATTGAACAACCACGCCTTAGGGTCCGTAATCCGGTACTCGATGATCCATGTCACATCGACGATGTTCAGATCTCCGGTGAGCATTTCGGACTCATGCGACCAATCATTTGTATCGTATGTGGTGGAAACGCCTGCCTGCAGCGTCCTGAAACCGAACTGTTTGGCCTGGACGGTCTGCGGAACCTTGGAAACACTGTCGATGCCAAGGGGCAGCTTCCAGTGCAATCCTTCTTCCGCAGTCGTATTGTACTTACCGAAACGGGTGACGACACCTCGTTCGTTTGCATTCACCGTATAAAAACTTGAAACGATGATAATGACGATAATGACGATAATGACGATTACCACAAGTTGACCACCGCGGATATTGCGGCCGCCGAATTTATGGGGAGTCACATTCTGGTCTGCCATGAAACCTCCTGGGCATCGTACCTGCGATACCTCTGATTAAAATAAGGGCGCGGGGGGTTCTGGTCAAGTTTCATTTTTTCCCATGATTACAGCTAAATTGTTTTTGTCAAATCATCAACACTTCAG
>DAOVYP010000033.1 GCA_030635565.1 Spirochaeta sp.
AAAGGATGACGAAATCGAGCAGAAAACTGAGGACAAAATCGGGCCCTACGAGCTCCACGACTTCTTCCTCTACCATGCAATACGTCACGGATTCGGTCCGGCTAAAGTTCTCGTTTTGGCAGAACTGGCTTTTTCGGGAAACTACGGGGCTGAAACCATCGCCCAATGGCTGAAGCTGTTCTACTCACGGTTCTTTTCCCAGCAATTCAAACGCTCCTGCCTGCCCGATGGTCCCAAAGTCGGAACCATCGCCCTCTCACCGAGAGGCGGCTGGCGCATCCCGGCGAATGCCGACCTCATTGCGTGGATGAAGGAGCTGGAGGAAACGCCGGAATGAGACCGGAGTCAACCGCCACCTCATAGCAGGCGGCTTTCACTCCAGTCAACCAATTCAGACTGCGAAAAAATCTACATCGCGCTTGCGAGAAGGTACTGATCCGAAGTATCCGGCTGACTCTCCAATATCTTAATCATGGTTTGAAAGGACTCATAAGGCCCCTGGGCGACAATCCAGTTCAGCACCTTGACCGGCGGGTTTCCACCCGGATCGAAGCGGACTTCCATTGTCGCCCGGGTTCTTGTACCGTTGAGTTTCACCAGGTTCCATGTTTCATGGTAATCCGTCACCCTGACGGTGTTCCTGCGCTCGGGCCGATCGGTTGACAATGCGATCTGTTCGAGAAAAGCCGTGCCGTCGTTTCCCGGCGGACGTCCTGTCATTCGCATCACGTTGTCCCTGTCTTTCGATAAGGGCGCAGAAACGACGACATAGTATTCCCAGAGGTCATCTTCACTGGTGATGATTTCGAACTCCTTGAGCCCATGAACCCATTCTGGGAACTCGTTGAGATTCGTCAGATGTTCATAAATGGCCTCGATCGAAAAGTCCAGATCGGCCTGGGCCCGGAAGGAATCCACCCTGTAGCCATCAACTGGGCGGGTCCAGACTGTAATGCTGTTCTTATTAATCCGTTCATTCCAAACCACAGACGAATCAGCTCCAGCCATACCGGAAATCACTGCAATCAGCATGGCGCTTAACGTTAACGTTCTAATAAGCATATATTTCATAGTAAATATATAATATTTATTGAACATGGTCGTCAAATATTTCGATCGGATAATAATTGACCTCTGCCGTCCGGCGGAAACATTCATAACATCTGCCAAAGCAGGTATAATCATCTGTGTAATTTTGAAGGAGAGCCCCATGCTTCCAGGTGCCTATCGCGGCCGCATCCTCACCATTAATCTCAACGACGGCAGTACCGGAACCATCGACACCGCCGATTATGCTCCCCGTTATCTCGGCGGCCGGGGTATTGCCACCGCCCTTTATCACGAACTTGTATCACCGGAAACCAGGGCCTTGGATCCCGATAACGCCCTTATCGCCATGACCGGTCCTCTGGCGGGACTTCCCACCATCGGAGGATCGCGATGGGGTCTCTTCGCCAAGTCCGCCGACACCTCGAAACGGGAACATTTCTGTTACGGAAATCTGGGGGGGACTTTCGGCGCCGAGTTGAAATTCGCCGGTCTGGATGGTCTGGTGATCACCGGAAAGGCGGACAAGCCCGTTGTGCTGATTATCAGCGGCGGCAACGGTGAGAGGGAGGTCCGGTTGGAGTCGGCCGAACAGTGGCGGGGCATGGGCGCCGAATCCGTTCTGGCCGCCATGAAAGACAGCTTCGGAGCGAAAGTGAAAACCTTCACCACCGGTCCTGCCGGAGAGGCCATGATTCCCTTCGCCTCGGTCCTCGCCGAAGGCGGCGCCAGCTGCTCCGGCGGCATGGGCGCCGTGATGGGCTCGAAAAACCTCAAGGCCGTCGTGGTCCGGGGGACGGACCGATCGATTCCGGCGGTGAATCCCGATGCCCTGAAGGCCATCGCCAAACGCATTCGGGCCTGGGACCGGGGCAACGTGAAGGTGTGGGGGCTGGATTTCATGGCTCAGGGACCCAAAACACGGAAAATGCCATGTTACGGCTGCATGGCCAATTGCCTCCGGGTGAAGTACACCGCGTCAGACGGATCCGCCGGAAAATACATGTGCCAGTCCCGCTTCTTTTATATGGCCCTCGCATGGGCCTACTGCGGCAAAGAGAACGATATCGCCTTCCGGGCCAACCGCCTCTGTGATGAGATGGGCCTGGATACCTGGGCGGTGCAGGATCTGGTTGATTGGCTGGTCCGCTGCCGGGATTCCGGGGCACTGTCGGATGCCGATACCGGCCTGGACCTGAAATCCATCGGCAGCCTGGAATTCGTTGAATCCCTTCTGAGCATGATTGTTGAACGCCGGGGATTCGGTGCATTGGCGGCCCAAGGCGCCGAAAGGGCCGCCGGAGAGCTGGGGGGAGCGGCTGAAGCCGAATTCAGGCATCACGACCCCTATGAGCCCCGTTACTGCCCGGTAAACACCTTTCTCATTCCCTTCGAACCCCGCATCCCCATACAGCAGCTCCACGAAGCCGGCCTGACGGTGGCCAAGTGGTCGAGCTGGGCCAAGGGGACCGAAGGAGCCCATGTCGATACCGATGTGGTGAGGGGTATTGCCGACCGTTTCTGGGGGGGCGCGGCAGCCGCCGATTTCACCACCCTTGACGGCAAGGCCAATGCGGCAAGACTCATCCAGGACCGGCAGCTCGCCAAGGAATGTCTCTGCGTCTGCGACTGGATGTACCCGGTTCTGGACATACCCGTCAAAGAGGGCGATGGGGATACCGCGGTGCTCCACGGCATCGTCGGCGATCCCGCACTGGAGGCCGAAGTGCTCCGGGCGGCCATCGGAGGCGACTGGAACGAGGAGTCCCTCGCGGAACTGGGCTCACGGGTCTTCCAGCTCCAGCGGGCCATACTGCTCCGGGAGGGACAGCGCCCCCTGATTGACGACGTTCTTCCCGCCGAATGGCACGATGTGCCCCTGGACGGACATGTGGCCGATCCGGACTGCCTGGTCCCGGGCCCCGGTGGGGAGACGGTCTCCCGGCTGGGAGCGAAAATCGACATGGACGACTACCTTCCGGCCCGGGACGAATTTTATACCTTGAGAGGCTGGGACGCCCGGAGCGGCCTGCAGGTCGGCAGCCGCCTCGAGGCCATGGGCCTGGGGGATATTGCCGCCGATCTGGCCGGGCGCGGCCTCCTGACCGATAAAGCCCGGGGACCCTCAATTGCGGCCCGGATTGCCAGAGGACTCAGGCGCCTGGCGAGGTCAGCTGCCGGAAAAGTATCCCGCCGGAAAAACGTCGGCGCCGAACCCATGGGGCCCTCCCTGGATCACGATGAAATCATGGCCATCCTGGGGCGGGAAACAGGAAAGTATGCCGACGAACGCATCGCCCATAACTTCACCGGCTGGAACAAGGCGATGCAGTACCGCTTCCCGGACATCGACGCCTGGTACCTCATCCGTATGGCAGACGGAACACCTCAGGCTCCCGAGCGGCTCGAGGCGCCCATGGACAAACCGGAGATTCAATACGAGATGCACAGCGCCGTGCTGAAAGCCATGGACGAGGGCATCATCAACGGGATGCAGGCCTACCGGCAGCGCCGCTTGAAAACCAAAGCCGCCTTCGGCGATCTGATGAAACTGCAGGCTCTGAACAAGGTGAGCTGAATTGAGTGTCCCCAACCTTGTCACAAAATCCGCTAACATCGTCCAGGGACCACTAAAAAAATATGAACTCGGCCGGAAATCGAAATTACCGGAGTTTCATGAGAAGTGTGACAAGGTTGGGGACACTCTGTGAACTGAACAATTATCCCGCTACCAGACGATACGAATCAACGATTTAACCTGATCAAAATGTCTGTCCAGGCTGATAATCGGTAGATCGTATTGCCGGGTCAGGGCTGCTATCCAGATGTCATTTGCCGGAATGGGAGTTCCCGCTGCTTTAAGTTCGGTCCGGATGTCGGCATAATGCTTTACCGTAGACAGGTCCGGGAACAGTATCTCAACATATGGAAGAAACCGTTCCCTCAGCCAGGAATCAAGTTCCGGACGCAGTCTGGATTGGCGTGTTCCATACGTATACTCACCAAGGGATATCACCGTAACGGCCAGCCTCCGGGCTTCGCTCAGCCTTTGAATAAGATTCCGGTTTTTTTGAGCCAGGGCCGATACGGCATTGGTATCAAGAATCACGACCACATTTCCGGGTCAATTTTTCTGAAATCCTCATCCATGAAGACATCATCAAGACTTTTCGCCGCTTCCCGGGACAGTCCGGGCTGCGCTTGAGCCCACTCGGACCAATAGCCCTGTTCTTTCGAATTGTCCTGAAGCATACGTTCCAGAGATTCCTCCAGAAACCGGCCCAGGGAAATACCCCTGAGAGCGGCCTGAGCCTTGGCTCTTCTGAATAAATCATCCCGGACATTGAGCGTCGTTTTCATATACCATATATATGGTATTTCCATAAATATGTCAAATTCTCAAGGCAGGCAGGCAGGTTCCACCTGACGGGGCTTATGCTCCTGCGATAAAACCCCCAAGAGCTTTCCTGGCCGCGGATTCGGCATTCCGGGCGGCTGTCAGCTCTCCTGCCAGTTCCTGCAGTTCGTCTTCCTGACCGTCCAGAATCTCCACATAACGCCGGTACAGTTCAGATTCACTTTCGAGGGCCTGGAGATTATCCCGGATCCGGGTCTGATCATGGTAAATGACGGCGATCCGGGTTTCGAGATTACGGCGTTCAGACTCCCGGGCGGAAAGATCGGCCCGAAGCTGCCGGATTCGATCCAATGTCCTTCGGGTCTCGGCGTCGATGATCCTCTGGGAGAGATAAAAGACAATCTGATCGTCCCGTATCGTGTTCAGGGCGAATCTCCGGCTCCGGACGAGCTCCTCAACCACCGGCAGAGTCGTTGTCTCTCCAGCTGCCGCGTCAATCTCGAAGCGCCAGGTGCTTTGAGTTTCAAATGAGGGTTTCGCCTCCCCTTCGATGGTCCAGCCGGATCTCTTGGGATGGATGATGAGATGACGGGCGTCCTCATCACCCAGTCGGTCGATGACATACTCGGTTGTCGATACCAGGCGGACCGTGGATTCCAGCGAACCTTCGGTGATTTTCAGATTTATGATTTCTTCCGGAATGGAAGAAGAGCGCACGATGACGCCGCTCTCAAGATCCACAGCATAGCTTAACAGCCGTTCTTCACCCTCGGACATTGAGGGCAGACGGGCATCGCCGCCGTATATTGATCCGTCGAAGAGGGTCGCCGGACCGGCGGGTAACTGGACACCGGTATCGTTGGTTATCCTGACCGCCTTCAGCGGGTGGCCGGCCAGAACGCTGCTGTCGTATATCGAGAGCCTCTCGGCGGGAATCGATGTCCCGATGATGGGCAGCATTGCCGCTTCCCGCCGGGGTACGGAAACCGGCCTGGTGATACGGTACAGGGATTCGCCGTCAGACCGGGCGACGGCCGTGACACCCCGGGACAGGTTGATGGATTTATCACCTGCGGCATCGAAGCCGGAAGCATCCTCGGGAAACATTTCATCGGCAACGGATTCGGAAGCATAATCCCGGTAAGTCAGTTCGGGTGCCGGGGCGTCAGCCGGGGCCCGCCGGTCCCGATCATACTGCTGGGGCGCAGCGGCAACTCCATAGTCCTGCCGGATCCGGGGTCGGGGGACATAAATCGGCGAATAAAGATCCATGACGAAGGAAATGGGCTGACCCGAAGCCAGAGCCAGCGAAATATTATTCCAGTCGCTCTCACCGGTGTTCTCCACCATGGCCCAACCCTGGAGTTGAGCGGTCCCGTCATCATCAAGTACCAGACGGTAACTGGTTTTCCACACCGGCACTTCCCGGACATAGGAGACACTCACCCGGCGTACCCCGTCACCGCCGAAACGCAGTGTAATCATTTTCTTGTCTTCCTGCCGATTGGCGGCAATAACCGCCAGGGCGGCATCCAGATCGGCCTGAACAACAGGATCGAGGAAACGAAGTGACCTGATATCAGCCAGATCCGCCTGCCGCAAACCTTCGGCAGTCACCAGATTGAGAACCGGCACCTGGATTACCGCACCATCCGAGGCCACGCCGCGATATTCAATTCCCACGATGATTCCATCCACCGACGGAGTTCCCTCGATGCGCACCCGCTCTCCACGAGCCCGATCCAGCAGCCGGGCCAGTGGTGGATTATCGGCGATGTTCAGGGAGAAACTCCCTAAAATCCGGTTCAGCGGATCCTTGGATGGGTATGTCACCGACTCGACAAATCCGCCGTCATAATCCTGGAGTATCAGGCTCTTGAGAAGATCGTCGACATCCCCGACATCGAAGGCCATGGTAATTTCAGTATCACCGCTGACAACGCCCTCATGCCGAAAATGACCGACCCCGGAACTGAACAGGGTTACCCCGGTAACCGGCAGAGAATCGTCACCCGAGGCACCGATGGTCTGTGAGCCCCCGCGGGCGGAGACCGCCATCAGATTGACCAGGATCAACAACAGAAACATGGGACGACGAACTCTGTGATGAATATTCATGAGATCCTCCAATTTTAGAGTATAAGTCAACTGCTGAGGGTATTGGTGAGGTTTCTGTCGATGGCAAGTACACACTATCCGATTCCGGCAGTACCGCCACTGCCATTTTCCGTCAACTGGATATGATCGTAGCAGAGTACAGGAATGACTATAGTTCTAAATACATCAGTCTGCATCGACCTATTTCGCGAAGCCAACCATAACAAGAAGGGGCCGGCACATCGGGCATTGCATGTATGTCGGACAAAGAAGCGTCGGAAAACTGCAGGATTCCCGGGCTGGTGGTGGAAAGTTACTGATTGGTAATTCTCAGACCGCCCCGCGCCTTGGGATATTGGAATGAGTGTCCTTCCCCGTACGGGATCTACCACTGTGCTGATGGTCGTCCCGTTTCTTTTTCTTGCCATTCGAGGATGTGTCGGCAGATTCCTCATCCGGGTTATCTTCGGCGGCGGCCATGGCGGCCTCCCGCTCTTCGGCGGCCTCAGCCAATTCTTTATGCTTCGCGGCTTCATCTTCAGCCAGATGACATTTCTTGTACTTCTTCCCGGAACCGCAAGGGCAGGAATCGTTTCGACCGGTAGTCTTGAGGCGTTCGGCGTAATCTGATGCGTTCATGGTTCAAGTGTAATACATCGCCGCAGCTTCGTCTTCGGGAACCATTATGTTCCTGATCTGGCGGCCTTCCCGTCATAGCTGTGTCCCCCGACGGCTACCGGGAACTATGATGACTGTGTTCACCTGCATTCTGAAAAACCCACCCTGTGCATTATATTTTCTCAAGGGTATCGATTGTTTTATCAGAATCTATATTGCCCGTATTGACAGTGCTTTTAGGCTCAAACATAAGCACATGGACTTCAGTTTCTGCCACCGGCATATGATCTACGCCTTTTGGAATTATATAAAACTCTCCTGCGTTCAGCTCGATATCACCTTCTCGCAGTTTAATTGTGAGTTTACCTTTCACCACCATGAAAAACTCATCTTCATCTTCATGATTATGCCAAACAAACTCTCCTTTCAATTTTGCTAATTTTACATACTGGTTATTGAGCTCACCTACTATTTTGGGGTCCCAGTAGCTCTTAAACAGAGAAAACTTCTCAGCAATGTTAACTTTACTCATTTATTCCACCATATACCTTTGTTTTTGATTTCATCGACTCTGGTACTTGAATCCAAGATCACACCATCAATCAAGCCGCTCTTAGTTTTGTGAATTTTATCACACTTCGGGTTTTGGCAATCTCAAAATCACCACAGAAAGGCACATGTCTTTTTCCCAATTACCTTGTCGTCAAATACAAGCGCGGCAGTAGAGTTGGACATCCCGTAACATACATGTAACGGCAGTAAATGTTCCTCTCTGGGGTGACAATACCTCGCAAAAGGGGCCTTACTCCATTCTATCAGCCTTGTTTCCCGGTTTTTATCTGAAATATCATCATTTGTACAAGTATCAATAAGCCAATGTTCAAATGCTTCATTCTTCGTATCTGGTGCATCCGTAGATTTAGAAAAGAATGCTTTAAGATTATGAAACGAAAAACCGGAACCGATTATAAGTATCTTTTCTTTTCTTAAGTCTGTCAGGGCTTTGCCGATTTTAATGTGTGTTTCCGGATCTAAAGTGTTAACCAGCGATATTTGGACACAAGGAATTGCGGCATCCGGGAACATGATTTTTAACGGCACATATAAACCATGATCAAATCCGCGTTTGTCATCCAGTCTTGATTCGATACCACTATCCTGCAAGAAGTTATAAATCTTAATCGCAAGAATCGGGTCACCATGTACCGGGTATTCAATTTCATATGCTTCATCAGGAAAGCCGAAATAATCATATATTATGGGAGGATTTTCCCCGTTTGTTATGGTTACTTTGTCTTCTTCCCAATGAGCACTTATAATTAATATTGCTGATGGCTGACTCAGGGCAGGCGTTACCCTTTGAAGGAAATCTATCAAATTTTGATGACCTTCATCTCCAAGCAAGGGTAAAGGCCCTCCACCATGGGGAATAAATAAAACAGAACTCAGCTTGTCATTTATTTCTCTTCTCATATTTATTTACTCGTATATCGAATAACGCTAACGTATTTGAACCGAATTGCCGGGGTATTCCCGACCCCGGTCTTTCTCCATATTCGAATCATATAGCATAGCTGCCGCGGATCACACAGCATCCACAGTCCGTACCAGCGTATTATCAGGTTGCCCTTACTGATTCTTGTCTAAAAGCCATGAGTGAACTTCGGAAATCCGGCTGACTACCGGAGTGATATGTCCGTCGCCAGAAAGGATTCGAGCATCGACACCGGGAATACAGCCGGCCAGCCACTCCCCATGGGAATACGGAACAAAGCGATCTTGCTTACCATGCAGCAGCATAACGGGAATATGAATCTGCTCCAAATCAAAACCCCAGGACTTTGTGAAAGCAATGTCATCCTCAACCCAGCCGTCACGCTGTACCTTGATTCCCTCATTTATATTGTTTACCAGGTCGGCGACAAATGCCCCTGTGAGCACATCAGCATCGACCGGGCTTAGAAGAGAGCGTAATGCTTGAAGAAGTGACTCGGGATCAGCAGTCAATAGACCTGGAGCCTCTGCTTCGATGAAACGTTCCAGTACATCTCTCCCTTCGATTGCAGCACCAAACTCTGCAATATTGCTTTCACCCATCCCAGCCAGCCAGTCAAGTTCAACAGCCTCGTAAGGCGCTGGTGAGGCGAGTACAGCAACTGCAAAAACCCGATCCGGTTGGAGAGCTGCACAAGCAAGCGCATGCGGACCTCCTCCGGAATGACCCCAAACAGCCAGCCGGTCCAAATCAAGCGTATTCGCGATAGCGACAACATCATCAGCAGCACTGGCCACAGAACGTCCGGGAAATGCTGTTGAGCCACCGTATCCTGGTCGATCATAACCGATCAAACGAATACCTCGGGACAGTGCATCCTCAATCCATTTTGAATTCAGTAATCTCGAGCCTGGCGTTCCACTATGCACAATGACAGGTACCCCGTCCGGCTTGCCCACCTCAAATATTCGGATCTCGCGCCCACTCCCTGTCATGACAGTGCGCTCCTGGTTTTCCATTTTAAGACCTCCTCACTATATTCCGAGGTAACTCACCGGTTAGCCATCTAATAATTTTACTTTGTGTTCTTCTCTTTATGTCTCAGCATTACCACCCCCATCCCAATCAGCCATACTGCAAAAGCGGCAAAATTAATCAGGACAAGGGCTGTCCTCTCAGCTTGCCATGGGTAAGCCTTCAACCATTCTTCTACACCAACCAGCCCTCCTGCTAACGCAACCCAACTCAGCCACTTTGGAATCTTTGATGATTTCAACCCAAACAACCCAAACAACGCCATGGCCACGCCCAGGGTCAGCCATGATGCGAGTACTACCATAACCTCAAATAAGATCTTCCGAAGATATTCCGCCCCATAAAGCGCATCCAGCGAAACCCCCTGCGTATATAGCGGGCCGAGCTGGTATGGACCTGCCAGACTAAACACATACGAGACGCTCAAGAGGACCACCCCAATCTCCATTATAAATAATGGTACGAGCGAATGGGAGCCTACTCCCCGCATCAGTCGGTATATACCTATCGAAGCAATCGCGACCAACAGGCCACCATATATATTCAGCCATCCGTTCATCAGGACCGCATTCGGGGTTGATGCAATGGCGTCTAATGATTCAGCAGGATCAAGACTCCCCAGACCTGGTGCAACCTCCATAAACATGCCACCGAAGTTGGCAGCCAGGATGAGCAACGTCCCGGCAATCGCAGAAGCGGCAGATATCCTGTACAACACTTTATCAGACATATATTCCTCCTACAGCGTTATCATAATACAGATTTCAGCAGCAGCTGGCTGCCTGACGCAAGGCATGAGTGGTTTTGAAATCGCCTGCTTTTCAAAACCTTCTCGATACCCTTGTTTGCTGATAACCAATTTATTTTTTACAAAACTTGAAAGCAAGAACGAAATTTCTTTCTGGATTTTTATATTTTATATACCCAATTTTCTGAGTATTAATTTTATTAAGCAAATATGATGCTATAATTGATTTGAAAAACCCATTTTTTATTGGAACCCAGTAAAGCCGCCAAACTCTTCTCAGAACATATATATACAGTATTTCACCTTTCTTAACCGCACTATATAAATTTACTGCTGCTTTATCGTGATTGTTCCAATTATGAAGCAATAAATTGAATAAACCAAATCAAATTCGCCTAATGAATGAATTTTTCATCTTCAACTTCACCGACAACAATTTTAATAAGGTTATCCAATGTATTTTCAGTAACATATTCTCGTCCCACAGTAACCATATCTGGTATTAATTCTAAAGCAGTTATTTCAACTTCAGGATAAGTTCGAGCGATTTCAACCGTCAAAATACCAGGCCCTGCACCAACCTCAAGATATTTGCCTTTAATATCAAGAGATTGAAGGTTTGCAAGGAATACCTTGTATCTCATCATAGATTTCTTTGCACTTTCAGCATACTTCCTGGCGTTATCGATGTTAGAAAAGAATTCGTTTTAGCTGGATTCAGCTACTCTTTTAAACATAGGTAAATTCCTTAATATACCTTATACGGTTTTAATATTGGAAAGTAACGCCCGAATAACATGCAGACTCGTTCCGAAGCGAAGCGAAAGAATTTGGCGGTGTATTTGCACCGAAACGAAGTGTAGCAGCAGATACTCTGACAAAAAATATTTGTCTTGTTCATTGGCTTGTTATGGACTCATTCCACTAAATCTTATTCTCCAAAACATCATCACAGAAGGATTTTATATGTTCATAAAAAGTCCTTTTATAATTACTGATGATGTTGTTATGGCCAGCACCTGGGATAATTACCAATCTTGTTGGAGCCTTTGCAGATCTCTCCAGTGCCATACCCATTTCTATAGGTAGTACTTCATCAGAGTCACCATGAATAATCAGGATAGGGAAGGTCAACCCAGCAATTTTCTCTTTGTTGTTGAAAGGATTGCCGATGAAAGGAGCCACGTAACTCATTCCAGCATTTCTGGCA
>DAOVYP010000475.1 GCA_030635565.1 Spirochaeta sp.
TCGCCGTGTCCTGGTCGACGGCAGAGAAAGCGGCAGCGCCGAACAGGGCCCGGGTACTGCTGTGGCCTGTCCGTCCGAAAGAGGCCTCAGGCAGGGATTTCATGGTTCACCTCCGGAAATCAGAATGAATCTATCAAAATCCGTGGTCAAGGTTGGAATCTGAAATCTGTCAAACTCCTGAACATCACTTTTTGACATAAACATCGATAACCTGCTTGAAAAAACCGGCCAGTCCTTTGGCATAATTATCATAGAAAGCGGTGAATTGCTCATCTTCGGCGTAAAGTTTACCCATCCCCCGGAATGCCTCATTATCACAGTCCAAGAAACGCCTGAAGAAGTCATACTGGCCATTTTTTATCTCCAGTGCTTCCGGTGCGTCCGTAGGCCCATCCATCAAACCGGTCAACTCCCGGGCAATGTCCTTTCCTTCCTTCCAGACCGAGGCCTTTTCTCCATCACTCCAAGCGGTAATCTCAGCCTCGGAAGCATCAACAGTCTGGACCCCATATTTCCGACGGGCTTCCTGCCGGTATTTCTCATGAACCGATTCACCGAATCCTGCGAATTTTTCTCTGTCACTCATCGTTTTCTCCTCAAGAGTTGCTGTGATTATTTTTTCCTGCTGCCGAAGCCGGGCTATCCGCTCCCGGATCAACCTTTGCTGGTCCTTCAGCACCACTGCCGGGCTGCAGGCGGGAGAGTCCAGGATGCGGCGAATATCCTCCAAAGGAAAATCAAGTTCCCGAAAGAAGAGAATCTGCTGCAGGCGGGCAACCTCAACCGAGCCATACCATCTGTATCCTGCCGTCGTTCGACCACCGGGCTCCAATAACCCGATACGGTCGTAGTGATGCAGGGTTCGGACGCTCACCCCGGCCAGATCAGCCAGTTGCGAGACGGAATAGCTTTCCAAAGCAGCCTCCTGAAGGTCATCCTGAACTATGACGTAAGGTAAGGGTAAAGGCAAAGAAAATATTGAGGTTCTTAC
Organism: Spirochaeta sp.; assembly: GCA_030635565.1. Lineage (GTDB taxonomy): Bacteria > Spirochaetota > Spirochaetia > DSM-2461 > DSM-2461 > UBA2779. The sequence goes on from DAOVYP010000475.1 coordinate 992, forward strand.
AAAATGGCAATTTTGAAAGAACCTCATAGATAATAAACGTGTGCGTCCTGGTGTAGAGTATGCAATAACCCTGCCTGTTCTTTTAAGTATCACACTGCAGTTCCGGGTTTTTAAGGGATGGGATATTGATAACGAAATTGCTGCCGGAAAAAGCTCAGTTTCCGAACACCTTTTCCAAAGCCGCCCTCATCACCATGGGATCAGGAGTCACACCGGTCCAGTATTCGATACCGATGATCCCCTGATTCACCAGCATGCCCAGGCCATCGATCACCTTGCACCCCGCAGTTTCGGCATCCCGGACAAAACGGGTCCGGGGTGGATTGGGAATTACATCGGCCACCACCATCTCAGGAGAAAGGCTGTCGATATCAAAGGCGAGAACGGCATCGATATCGGGGAACAACCCGATAGACGTGGCGTTCACGACGACATCGGTTCCCTCAGGGATACTGAATTCGCCTTCCCATTTCACGTAGTCGGCTCGGGCCGAAGTTCCGGCATTCAGCAATTCGACGAGTTCCCGGCCGCGCTTTTCGCTGCGGTTAACGATTGTGATGGAAGTCGCACCGGCGAGAGCCACCTCAACTCCGATAGCCCGGGCGGCACCGCCGGCCCCGAAGAGGACAAAACTCTTATTTGAGAGATCGATGATATCCTTCAGAGCGACGACAAAACCCTTACCATCGGTATTCTCACCGATGAACTGTCCATCCCGGTTCACCACACAGTTCACGGCACCCATGGTGGAGGCCGACTCGCCCAAACCATCGAGATGTTCAATGACGGCAACTTTATGGGGAATGGTGCAGTTGAAGCCCCGGAAACCCATGGCACGGGCACCCCGAACCGCATCACCCAGATCGGCCGGGTCCACTTCCAGGGTCAGGTAACGCCAATCCAGTTGATGATGATGAAACGCCGCTTCCACCATCACCTGGGTGGGATTTTCCGCCACCGGTTTTCCGAAAACACCGACAAGTTCCTGCTTGAAATTCAATTCTTCAACCATGAAGCAATATTAATCGTCTCATGGATAAGGGGCAAGAAAGACAGCGGGGAAAATCCTGCTGTATGATGAGATCTCAGGGGGGTGCCCATGCAGAAGTTAATGATGAAACCGGGATTGTTCAAACTGGCCATGATACAGATGCGCGTGACCGGTGGCGATAAAAAAGGCAATCTCCGCCATGCCGACGAGCTAATTAGGGAAGCGGCGAGTCAGGGCGCAGAGTTGGCCCTGTTGCCTGAATGCCTGGATCTCGGATGGACCCACCCCTCATCCGCCACCCTGGCGGATTCGATTCCGGACGGAGAAGCCTGCCGGACTCTCAGGAGGGCGGCCGCCGAAAACGATGTCTACGTCTGTGCCGGATTAACCGAGCGTTCGGGAAATCAGGTATTTAATGCCGCCGTTCTCATCGACAA
>DAOVYP010000561.1 GCA_030635565.1 Spirochaeta sp.
AGAACATTATTGTTCCATTTGAAGAGAAATACGGCGTCGAAATCGTTACGGAAACCGGTAATAACTCGGATCGTTTCACCAAGATGGTGGCACGAAAGGACAAGACTAAGCTCGCTCTGGCCAATTTTGCTGGAGCATGGGCGTATAAAGCCATAGATTAGGGTATCATCAAACCGTACAACCCCTCGCTTCTGAAGAACCTGGACTCCATCATGGATTCGGCGAAGGATCCCCTGGGCAACAACTACGCCGTCGGATATACCATTCAGCATTTGGGCCTGTTCTACAGGACTGACAAAGTCAATGAAATCACATCCTGGAAAGACCTCTCCAGAGCCGATCTTGCCGGATACCTGACAATTCCCAAGATTACAACGACATACGGTCCGTCATTGATTTACATGCTGTCAAAAGCCTGGACCGGTGATTTCTACAACACCGATGTCGGCTGGGACAAACTGGAAGCACTGGTCCCCTCATTGGTAACGGCCTATTCCCGGTCTTCGGAATTGAACACTCTGGTCCTGCAGGAAGAGGTTTACGCGGCTCCCTATGCCAGTTTTGCCTGGGGCGGAATCAAGAACTCCGGTCTCGCTGTGAAAAGTGTCATCCCGAAAGAAGGACTTGTAGGCTCTTTCAGTATGGTGAGTATCGGTGCCGGAACTCAGAAAGAAGAACTGGCTCATCTGTACATCGATCATCTGCTTTCCTATGATGTTCAGCTTTCCGAAGCGATGGACCTCGTGGACTCACCCGTCCACAACGATGTTGTACTACCGCCGGAAATCGCCGAAAATCTCACCTATGGCGACGACCTTCTCGGTCAATTGAACTTTTTCAGTCATGAGGAAATGGCTGCAAACCAGGAAGAATGGATCGACCGCTGGAATGCGATTTTCTCTGAATAACTGAATCATGAACCAGCTTCATTTCAAACGCACCCTGTTGCTGTTACTGGCGCCGGGATGCGTTTTCCTGGTTTTTTTCTTCCTTGCCCCGTTGCTGTTCGTACTGGGAGAAAGCTTACGCGGCAGCGATGGTGGGGTCACTCTGTCCAGATATCTGGCGGTACTGACGGATCCCCAGTTTCAGAAAGTGTACCTCAGGACCCTGAAAATGGCCCTCATCGTCACCCCGATAGCCGTCCTGCTGGCATATCCCAGTGCATATCTGCTCACGAAACTGCCGGCCGGGCGAAAGTCGTTTCTCATGTCACTGGTGATACTCCCGTTAATGACCAATCCGGTCGCAAGAACCTATGCATGGATTGTCATGCTCGGGAAATACGGGATAATCAACCAGTCCCTCCAATTCCTGAGATTGACCCGGGAACCGGCCCGGCTGATGTATACCGAAGGTGCCATCATCGTCGGTCTGCTTCAATTATTTATGCCCATCATGGTACTGACCCTGGTCAGCGCCATGGAAAATGTACCTGATGACGTGGAAGAGGCGGCCCTCAGCCTCGGCTCCAACCGATTCGGAAGTTTCATCCGTATGATTGTCCCCTTGTCCTTCGACGGCCTGATCCTCGGCGTCACACTGGTCTTCACAGGATGCATCACGGCGTATGTCACACCTGCTATTCTCGGCGGTTCCCGAGTCCTGACGCTATCCACTCTCATGAGGCAGGAAGCCCTTGTTCTGATGAACTGGGAAGCCGCAACCGTCATCGCAGTCATCATGATTGTCACCACCCTGATCCTGTATAACGGGTTGAGATTGCTGAGGCCGAGGGCCGTATGAACCATCCCAACCTGCCCATCCCCAGTCTCGTCGCCATGTTCATGTGCCTCCTCGGCCGGTTGCGGGTCATACTCC